>JBCCKZ010000044.1:0-15751 GCA_039027135.1 Planctomycetota bacterium | reverse complement strand
CTGACGCCTTTGCACGATTTCGGCGACGATCGTTTGAAGAAGGTTCAGAATTCCAGCAAGTCCAAGACAGACCAGCAGTAGAATCCCAAGCACGATTAGTGGTTGTAGATAAACGCCAAACGAAACGACGTTGACTAATGACTCAACGGCCAACGGCGTCGCGAGTGTCAACACGCCGGAAACAAAAGCGAACAATACGACCATGAGAATGTCACGACGCTCTAAATGCATCCACATTCGAAAGCGTTGTAACGGAGTCAGGTGGTCGTGATCGTCATGGTGGGTGTCATGTTCGGAAAGAGCGAGGTGGGGGGACACCAAGAGAGTGAGGGATCCCTGTCGCGCCATGAGATTCTTTGTCTCCCGGAAGCTCATGCGTTTGGCAATGGACTGATCGTCAATTTCCCATGCTTGAAGCGTGCGACCACTGCGTTTAGTGATCAGCGTCAAGATGCCTTCGGGATGGACTATCAGCAGTTTCTGCTTGTCGCTGATCCAACGAACCAAAGTCCCAATGCTCAGATCGCTTTCCGCCTGCGCGACTTCGTAGTCGTGGCTGCGAAGCTTGGATAGCAATTCCAGTTTGTAAACACTTTGGTCTTGGTCCTCCGGGTCAAGCGTTCGTTTGTTGTTGGCCAGCCCCACCCGAGTCCGTTCGATTGTGCACGCCTCGTCCAAACGGTTAATCAATTCATCAAGCCGCTGTCTGAAGAGGTGGTTCGGCTCGGGCGCTGGGCGAATGCCCGACTCTTCTGCGGATTGCCCTCGGTTTGAGGGCGGCCTGTAGGAGGATCCTCCGGACCGGCCGCCGCCAGAACCCCCGCCCACGCTAGTTGAATCTTCAAGTGTCATAATCAAACTCTAACATGCGACATTGTTTTCGCAAATATTTATTCGTAAATAATTTGACACGAAACCAGTTTCGTTGAAAAATTAAAGGCTTCGAGATTCAAACCCGTTCGGACATTGTCAACGCATGGACAGTCAATGGACTTTTCTGACCAACCACAGCCACGTTTTAGTGCTGCTGTACAAGAATCCAGACCTTGTACTGCGTGAGGTCGCCCAGCAGGTCGGTATCACCGAGCGAGCGGTCCAGCGAATCGTCGCGGACTTGGAGAAAGCAGGCTATTTGCAGCGAAATCGCGTGGGCCGACGAAATCGTTACGAAGTTCAGCTAAGCGGGAGGCTTCGGCACCCCGTCGAGTCAAAGATTGAGGTGCGAGATCTGTTGAAGCTTTTGAGTAGCCAGGATGCCCTTATCGAACCGGCAGGGTCGGGGTAAAATCTGGGTTTTCTTGACCCTTCCCTGAGATTCGTTCCACCGAAATGGCTGAAGACACCTACAAGCTCGCCGACATCGAAATCGTCGCCAAGAAAGAGGATATGGATGAAGACGGCTTCGTCTCGATTTGGAACGTCGCTTCGGCATCAACGGATGCGGACCCGGAACGCACCAAGGCTCTGGCTTCTGCGATCCTCGGTTTTCTATGCAAGAAAGACTGTGATTTTGTCGTTTGTTCTCAGTCTGGGCTCGACTATCTAGACCAGTGGTTCGAGAAGGACAACAAGATTTTGTACCAGTGGAAGCCGGACAGCGAGACGATCGATGTCATCGCACAGCACGCGGAAGTTCCATTTCGGGCACTCAAGTCCTATCTATCGAATCAGAAATTCAAGCCAGCGGCAAACTACAATCCCACCCGTGCTATCCGTCGCGAGTGGTTTGCGAACAAGTGGTGCATCGGATAGGGCGTTCAAACACCGCCTGGCTTTCTGGGCGGCGCCGGGTGAGATTGCAACCTAAGTTTGAGACGCAGTACTCGCGTTTCCTTGGTAGCAGATCCCACTCATGCGTTTCCCAATCGTTGCAACCCTGATCATCGTCGCCACCGGTGGAGTTTTTAGCCGTGTGTGCGCCCTGCCTCCTGCGTCGATAACGGGAGCGGGGATGGCAGCGAGTCGCGCTGATTTGAGCGTCTCGCCGATGGATCCCAGCGAGGTGCTGAGCACTGAAGCGTGTGTGAAATGCCACGCGCCCTCGATCGAGGTCTGGCGAAACACACCTCATTCGCGGACTTTCGAAGAACTGCATCGTCGACCCGAAGCGCGGCAAATTGCTGGGCGTCTTGGTTTGCGTTCCATCAAGCATGAGGGTCGATGCGTCGCCTGCCATTACACAACGAAAGCGGAAGCCGATGGGGCTCACGTGATCGCGGGTGTCTCGTGCGAGTCTTGTCACGGCGAAGCCAAAAACTGGCTAGACGTCCACCACAACTATGGAGGTGAAGGGCTAACCCGGCACGATGAAACACCAGCCCACCGCATCGCCCGGTTGAAAGCATCCGTGGCAGCAGGAATGCGGAACCCTGTTAATGTCTACCGGATGGCACAGAGTTGCTTGCGATGCCACACGACCGCTGATGAAGAGCTGGTGAACGTCGGCGGACATTCAGCCGGATCGCTCGAGTTTGAGTTGGTCAGTTGGTCCCAAGGAACGATCCGTCATAACTTCATCCAAAGCGACGGGAAGAAAAACAAGCTAAGTTCTCCCAACCGTATCCGGGTGATGTTCGTCGCCGGAATGATCGCCGAGCTCGAGTCCTCACTGCGCGCAACCGCGGTTGCAACCCAGAAAGCAAACTATGGATTTACAGTGGCGAAACGAGCCGATCGAGCACGCAAAAGACTAGTTAGCGTTGCTTCCAAGATAGAAAATCCGTACATCGATCGGATCAACGAGATCGCGGCCGGTGTGACCCTGAAACTCAATAATCGAGCGGAGCTTGTGGCAGCGGCGGATAAGATCGCTCTGCAAGGCATCGAATTCGCGGAGATGACCAACGGTGCGACGTTGAAGTCGCTCGATGGATTCATCCCGAAGAAGGCCAAATGATGGTTCGTGCCCGGGAGACGCCTTCCGGTTTGCATTAGACTATCGGGAACGCTGAGCGATCAACGCTCACTTTCGTTCCCCCGATCGATGGCTTTCCCGTTTCAATGCTGCAAGATTTTAGGTGCCGGTTAGGTTCTAGGACGACGATCTGGTTTGTCTATGTCGTTGTTCTCTTTGCTTTGGTCAAAACGCCTTTTGCTTTGGCGCAGGAACTCTATGAAGCTCCTGAGTCACTGAAGCAATATCGTCTTTCGAACCTTCAGGTGAAGCAGAGGGGTATTTCAAAGGTGATCTCGTTTGATTACGAGAAGATAAAAGACGGTGAAGGTAGTCCGAGACTGAGAGTTCGATCCGATGCGGGGCGTGTAGGTTTGCGCGGGCTATCCATTCGCATTGGTGATTCCGGCACGATTGATCTGGAGTACCAAAGGTACCTGCCACGTGCTTTGGCAGGTGACGATGGTTTGGAATTCTATTTCGTTGCCGATGACAGTCGATATCCCAGCCTATCGGCAATTCACTTCTCGAGGAACTCGAGAGAGTTTTTGATCTCCAATGCCGTGCAGTTCGGCTCGATGAGCACGCAGATCAAACCAAGGAAGATATCAAAGGAAGAGAAAGAACGAATTGCGGAGGCAAAGAGAAGACGACTCCCGCCAGAAGATGTGCCTGATGGCTACACACGCTATTCGGCGGATCCTCCGCTTGTTGCGGGCGTGCCAATATTGGGCGGTCGTTCGGCTGAATGGAAAGATGCGGTCGTCGTTCGAATCAGCGGTCAATATGTGTACGTGAGCTTTAAGGACAACAAGAGGATTGGCATCCTAAAGCATGACTACATTGCCGTTTCCGATGCTGATATGAAGCGTTTGAAAGATGACCCAGGCTCGTACAAACCCACGGTTCGAACGCTACCAGGTAGTCTTTTGGTACTACCAGAAAATTGGTTGATCGCATCAACACAAATGCCATTGCCTGCTGGGGTTCCACTGAAGATGGAGGATCGTAGCGAGTTTAAGAGTGTTCGCTTTGTTGGGTTGGACAAGGAAGGTGCCCAGGTGATTTCCGAGACAAGCATGAATCCGAAGGTCGAAACGGTACCTGTCAAGTCACTCGCGATCGAGTCCTCGGTTGCCGCAAAGCTCGAAGATCCTGAGGTTCAACAGGCATTCAAGCAGAAACTCAAAGAGCTTATCGAACTGACCAAGAAGATTCCGATGGGTTCGAGTTCAATGGACAGTGGTTTTGCTATGCCTTCGTTTGGAGATAGCTCAACAGATGCCAGCATTGCCAGTCAATCCACTGCGAATACTGAAGGAGCTCGGGGTGCTGGCAAGGTGGACCAGATACCCGTCGCACAAAAGGGTCAGCCTGAGGTTGCCGAACGCACCTGGAAAGATGCCTCGGGACGTTTCGAACTTCAGGCGACGTTTTTGGAGTCTGATGATGTCCAAGTGAGATTAAAGCGACCGGATGGCAGGATCATCGAGGTGCCCATCAAGAAGTTGAGCGAGGCGGATCAGCTGTGGCTCCGCGAATACAAGACACAACAAGAGAACCCTTTCAACAATGTGGTTGACCTTGCTGCGGATGCATCCTACGAATCTCCGTCCGAGTCGACCGAGCTCATGGCTTCGTCTCAAGGTGGTTCTGGGGTTCGCTACGGTGGGCAATGGAAACCTTGGGCTAGCATTTCAGGATTGAGATCGAGACCCAAGTCACTTGCGATATCGCCGAATGGCAAATTCTTGCTCGTTGGAGGATCGAGTCGATCTGCCTATTTATATTCCCTTCCTAGTGGTCAATTGTTGATTGATTCGGAAGACATGGATGACTTGGGTAACGTGACTGCCTGCGCGTTTTCACCGGATGGTTCAATGGCTTTTCTTGGTGGATACCGGGGAGTGATTGATGTATACGAAGTGGCAGCCAGTGGTCGGATGACGTCCAAGTTACGGCTGGCAACGCACCAACGCGAAATATCCTCTCTAGCAGTGTCGTCGAACAACCTTGAGTTGCTCAGTGGCAGCGAGGATCAAACCGCGATCCTCTGGGATTTGAAGACGGGTGATATCAAGGCCCGGATCACCGATTTCAAAGGTGCCGTCAAAGCGACTTGCATTCCGCCAGGTGGAG
Source organism: Planctomycetota bacterium (assembly GCA_039027135.1). Lineage (GTDB taxonomy): Bacteria > Planctomycetota > Planctomycetia > Pirellulales > Pirellulaceae > Rubripirellula. Next base: position 10,719 of record JBCCKZ010000044.1, on the reverse strand, counting down.
AGCGTTGCTTTGCAACCGACGGCGCTTTATTGAAGGTGATTGATACCAAAACGGGAAACGTGATTCGAACGACCGAGCCCGGCCGTTCGCCACATTCGGGTCAGGCGTCCGCATTCTCACCGAACGGTCAGAGACTGGCTTTGGGTGATGGATACGATTTTAAGTTGTATGATCTTCGAACGATGACCGAACAAAGAGGCATCGAAGGTACTGAAATTTCATGGAAGGCCGTCTTCGCGCCTGACAATCGACATCTCATTGCAGGCGGTAACGGGCTGTTCAACGTTTACGATACCAACACGAGTTTTCGCGTTCAGTCGGAAAAAATCGGAGAGCATTTCTACGTTCAGGCTTTAGCGACCAATCCTCAGGGCAACCTGATCGCTGCTCAGTCGGGATACAAGGATGTCATCGTTTTTAAAGCACAACCATAGATACGGGTTTCGCATCTGGCTTCGCCCAGGTCGATCTACCAGTTCTCGTTGAAGCAAAGTCTTTGCATACATAGTCGATGTGTTTCGATCACATGCGGCTGCGGAGACGTTTGATGTCGATCGCGATCGATTCACGCTGTTTGACGAGGTCTCCGAGAGACTCACGCTCCTTATCAACGACCTCGGCAGGAGCCCGCGATACGAAGTTTTCATTGGCAAGCTTCTTTTCTTTGGCCGTGATCATTTTCACGGTGTTGTCCAAGAGCTTCTCGAGACGACCCAGCTCGGCTTTGATATCGATGAATTGTTCGAGATCAACATGGACATCGATATCAAGACTTGAAAGTGACGAAGGTGCGTCGACCTCAAACGGGCCGGCCTGTGGCCCGAGTGTCCTGAGCTCGCACGCCGCCATCGATTCAAGCGATGGCTTCATCGGTTGGAGCCGTTGGGCGGATTCATTTGTGCATCGAACCGCTATCGGCACGACGTCTTTACGATCGATGTTCTGACTCGAGCGTATCTTTCGCACCGCGCCCACGATCTCGGCGAACTCGCGGAATTGCTTCTCGATGTTTTCGTTGTGATGGCTTTCGTTGGCCGTTGGCCAATCCGCTAGCATCGTGAATTCGTTGGCCTGAACAGGTGAAGCAAGTCCACGCACCGGAGCCGCCTCGCCGAGATGCGACCAAACGGATTCTGTGACGAAAGGCATGATGGGGTGGAGTAATCTAAGCAGCGTATCCAATGCATGCGCGATGACGGATTGTGTTCTGGCTCGCGTCTCGGGGTCATCGAGACGAGGTTTCGATATCTCTACATAAAAGCTGCAGAACTCGTCCCATGCGAAGTCGTACAGTGTTCTTGCCGCGTCAGCGAAACGATAGTGCTCGAAACTCTCAGTGACGGTCTTGGTCACCGATGAAAGCCGTGATAGCAGCCATTGGTCTTCGAGTCCAAGGCTGGCGTATTCAACGGGCTGGGCTTGATACCCTTCAAGATTCATCAGTGTGAATCGAGAGGCATTCCACAACTTGTTCACAAAATTACGCGCCGTTTCGAATCGCTCGCTGATAACCGCTCCCTTGGGATGGGCTTTATCGGCTTCGCTTTCGGCCCACTGCGTTGAGAAGATTCCTCCACAGGCTTTGCAGGGAACCGTCGGCGCAGAGCGATTCTTTTTAGTTTGTTCGATGGTCTTGGAGCAGTGGGGGCATTCGTATTGCACCGGCAAACGAACATCCTGTGTCTCGGTTGCCAAATAAGCTAGGCCGAATCTCAATGCGTCCGGGCCAAATTTATCAATGACTTCAATGGGATCGACGCCGTTGCCCTTGGATTTGGACATCGTCTCGCCTTGGCCATCAAGGATTTTGGAGTGAATGTAAACCTCGTGGAATGGAATCTCGTCAAGGTTATTGAGTCCCATTAACACCATGCGGGCAACCCAAAGCGTGATGATGTCGCGAGAGGTGATCAGGGTTCCCGTTGGATAAAAGTACTCGAGCTCCGGTGTGTTTGCTGGCCAACCAAGCGTGCTGTGAGGCCAAAGCGCCGAAGAGAACCAGGTATCCAGCACATCCGGATCACGAACCAGACCCAAAGCCTCTATGGCGGATTCGGTCTCTGCGTCTTCATCACGAATGCAAACCGCCACCTCGAAAGTCGCGTCTTCGCTTTCGCTCAGTTGTTCTTTGATATTGCCAGAAGCGTATTGAGGTAGCTCGCGAATCTTGGCAATCAGTTCATTACCGTCTTCATCCGTTAAATCGTTGATCGACCAGATGGGGATTTGGTGTCCCCACCAAAGCTGCCGACTGACGGGCCAATCGCGTTTCTCACCAAGCCAATCGAGATATCCCTTTCGGTAGCGAGTGGGGAAAATCTCAACGCGTTCGTCGATGACTGCATCCATTGCTGTCTGAGCGAGATCTTGCATCTTGACGAACCACTGGTCGGCCAGGAAAGGCTCGATCGGAGTCTTGCTGCGGTCGCTCGTCGGCAATTCGATATCACGATCCTCGATGTCGCCGAGCAGGCCTGCCGCTTCGAGGTCTTCGACGACCTTGACGCGAGCTTTCTTGATGGTCAGGCCTTCGTACGTCGCTCCTTCCGCATTGATTGTTCCATCCGGGTTAAGGATGTTGATCATGGGAAGGTCTTGCCGCAAACCCACTTCGTAGTCATTGGGGTCGTGAGCTGGTGTGATCTTCACGCATCCTGAACCCAGTTCAGGCTTTGCCCAAACGTCAGCAATGAGCGGGATTTCTCGATCGACAAGAGGGAGTCTCAGCATCCGTCCCTCGGATGCCATCTGAGCCAGATGTTCGAGTTGAGGAAGCATCGATTTACGACGTGCCTGAAGTGAATCAATCTGGGACTGAATCTCGTCTGCGTCTTTCTCGTTGGCTTCCTTTAATTTCTGCAGGAGCTCTTTCTCTACCTCGTCGAGAGCTTTTGCGGGGTTGGGGTGCACAGCCACCGCAGTATCGCCAAGCATGGTTTCCGGTCGCGTCGTTGCAATTTCAACGTGACTGGGATCGCCGGCTCGGGGATCAATCACGGGATACCGGAAGTGCCAGAAGTGACCTTTGATGGAGACGTTCTTCACCTCATCATCGCTAACGGCGGTCTGCAAGAACGTGTCCCAATTAACGAGTCGTTTCCCTCGATAAATCCATTGTTTTGAAAAGAGATCAAAGAAGGTGGCTCGGACTGCAGCGGCACACTGGTCGTCCATGGTGAAACGAACTCGGTCCCAATCGCACGAGCAACCCATACGTTTGAGTTGACCGAGAATTCGAGTCTCGTATTGGTCCTTCCATTTCCAAATCCGCTCAACCAGCTTCTCGCGGCCAAGATCGTGGCGCGTCAGACTCTCGTCTTCACGAAGGCGTCTTTCGACAACCGCCTGGGTGGCAATTCCCGCGTGGTCAGTGCCGGGCATCCAAAGCGTTTCAAACCCCTGCATCCGCTTCATGCGGATGATGATGTCCTGCAGCGTGTTGTTGAGTCCATGCCCGAGGTGCAGGGCTCCGGTCACATTGGGAGGCGGTATAACCACTGAAAATGGTTTGCGATCGGTGTTGACCTCGGCGTGCCAACACTTCGCATCATCCCAACGTTGGATGATATGCAGGGATTCAGTTGAGTGATCAAAACGGTTGGCGAGCTCTGCTGCGGTCATCGGTCCATCATCGATGAAAGGAAAATAAGCCCGCGAATCTTACCCAATCAGAGCAAACCAATGAACCGAAGCGCCGCAATCACGGTAAAGCCGAGCAAAATGGCGTTGAAGAGCTGCTGAGGGACCCTCGAAACCAGCCATCTTCCTGCCAGGAGCCCGACTGGGATGAAGATTGCGAAACAGGCACCCAGCTGAAGTGTCGACGCGTTGATCAATCCAAGCGAGTAGCTTAGCGGCACTTTAAAGACGTTGATCACAAAGAACAGCCAAGCCACCGTGCCGATCAGCTCCATTTTGGGTAGGCGAACGGCGAGCAGATACAAGGCAACCACGGGACCGGCGGCATTGGCCATCATTGTGGTGAGACCCGCCATCAATCCGAGGGCGAGTGCCAGCAAACCGGGTCTGGGAATCTCAGTCAGCCAATCAGGACGCAGCATGCGATAGCCTTGGATTGCCGACAGCGTCAAAATGATTGCGCCGACAATCAATCGGAAAGAGTGCTCATCAAGCCGGTTCATCAATAACGCGCCGGCGACGACTCCGAGCACCGTTGGAGGAAGCAACCGGCGGATCTGCTGGGTGTCGGCACGACGCCCAAAACCCACAATCGCACAAATGTCGCCAACGATAAGCATGGGCAACAGAATGCCCGTTGATTTAGCTGTCCCAAAGACCATCGCATACAGCACCACATGAAGCATGCTGATGCCGGGGAAACCCGCTTTCGAGAAACCAATCCCCATGGCGCCCAATGCAAGCGACGCGTACTGCGACGTGGTCAAATCGGTCATCATGTTGGGGCTAGTATCTCGTTGGTTTTGGGCTTCGTTTTTTCATTCGTGTGTCCTGACCGAATAGTCTGACCGGAGTTTTCATGTCCACCACCCCCGATAGTCTCGCTTCGATTCCAGGATTCAATCCTCACCAGGTTCGAGGATGCCGTCTTCATGGTGGTAAAGGGTTGGAGCTTTACGCTTCGCCCGAACGAGCTCTGGAGGTTCTTGAGGCGTCTGTTGATGGCAGGTCGTTATTGTGGAGCAACCCTTCAGGACACCTGTCGCGTGCTTTGGGTTGGTTGGATCATATCGAAGCTTTCTTTACTGCCGGAGTCGAAAATGTGGGGCCACCCGCGATGGGCATGCCGCTCCACGGTACGTTCAGTCTTCGAGCCGCTGATGATGTCCAAGTCGGAGTCGATGGTGAAGATGCCTACGTGGAAGGGACCATTCATTGCACTGATATGGTTCGAGGTCCTTACATCGATGTGCGCCGCCGAGTGATCGCTCTGGCAGACCGCGCCGCATTCCGGATTGAAGATGAGGTGTCAGCCCGAGTGGACTCACAATTCATGTGGCTTTATCACCCCAACTTTCCGGTGCAAGAAGGCACAAGATTCGTCACCGCAGCTACTCAGGTGCGAGCTCGTGATGCGATAAGTAATCGCGACTTGAAAAGTTACGGAAAGTTCGTTTCAGTGAATCGAGGGATCGCGAACATGCCGCCGGATTGTTCGGCAGAGCAGAATTTCGAATGCTGTTTCTTTATCGATCCAATCGAATGTGATCAGGGCAGCGTGACGGCGCTATTGATTGATTCCGATGGAAATGCCGCGACGAGGATTCGCTACTCCGGCGATTTCGATGAATTCCAGTCTCAACTCATCCTTTGGAAAAATCCACGCGGCGGAGTCTGTGGCATCGAACGCGGCAATCTTCCAATCGGCCGCGAAGAAGCGGCCAACCGAAATACCATTTCAGTGGCCAAGTCGAATCAAATGAGACGCTATCAGGCGGAAGTCGACTTCATCCAAGGTCAAGAGAATGTCGACGCGGCCGAAAAAGAACTGGTTGGTCTTCAACAAGACCAAGTCAGGCTACTCGTCGCCGAGTAGTCACGATTCGGAACCGGTCTGTTTTCTACTGGAACAAGACGAGACCAATCGCCAAACAGGCCGTTAGTTCGGCACCACTGGCGACGAAACCACGGGTGCGGACACGGCATCATTATCGTCATCGGTCAGGGCAGGAATGACTGCGAGTGCAGCTAGACCGCCAAGGCCACCGAATCCACCGTAGCCGCCTCCTCCTCCGCCACCATATCCACCGCCATAGCCACCAGCAAAACCGGTGCCGAGTGGATCTCCATAGAAGCCATCTGCAATGACCTCTTCAGTAACGATGCCTTCAGTGATGATTTCTTCACCGCAGCAGGGATCTTCGATGATCACCTCTTCGACACACGGAACCTCACAAACGCTTTCGACAACACAGCATGCTTCGGCACATGGGGCGATTTGCATTTCAACCGCTTCGCAGCAGTCAGTTGGCTTGCACTTTCGCTTCTTATGCCCGTCAAAGAGACCGAACAGTCCGACCAGTTGTTCTTCACCGTTCGAAATAGAGGCCGTTGAGTCGGCGTCAACAATTTCCTCGCTCGGATCGATCAGCTCAAAGCCCATCAGACCGATGCCCTCAGTTCCAATCGCTAGAAGTGAGTAGAGACCCGGCTCCAAGTCTTCAAATACGAACTCGCCCTCTTCATTCGTGACATCTCGGTCGATCTCCATTGAATTTTGAAAGAGAAAGACATTCGTAAGCGACGCATTTGGAAGTTCGCCATCAGCGGAGCCCGCGACGTGCAAGCGTCCACGAACGCCATCTTTCGATTGGGCGACACGGAAAAGGCTCTCCGGACTGCCAACAACCTTGCCCTCAAGCTGCCCGAGATCAACATTCGCAAGATCGGCCAACTTAGATGCTTCGACGCTTGGCGGTAGGTAACGTGTCATGGCGGATTCAATCGAGGTGTAATCGATTGCCGCCATTGCGATCTCAGCGGAGGTGCTCAAGCCCGAAGACTGACTCTCGACAACGTGCATCGCACACGCCGCAAAGCAACCATTGCCACGGGCGGAGAAGGCGTAGACGCCTTCGGCCACGTTGGAAAACGTAAAGCGGCCGCGTTCATCGCTTTTCGAACGAATCATCTTCCCATTGGCACCAAGCAAACCAACATCAATCGAGGAAACCACCTGAAGTTGACCGTTTGGCGCTGGCAAAAATAGCTGGCCTCGAACGTTTCCGTTCTCATCGGATTGAATCCACTGATTGATCGTCAGATGATCAAACTTGGCTAGCGACGCCGGCTCCGACGAGTAGAGCGACGGTGAGTTGAGGTTTAAAGCGAAGAAAGTCGCGAGAAAAATGGCGGAAGTCGATCTCATGGTGGCTATCTCAAGGAGTTTGTGCGGCCGAGAGTTTAGCATAGGTTGACTATGCGATTTGTGGCCTTTGGGGGGACTGGGGTGTTTTTGGCGGGTATTCCCACCGTAGCAGACTGCAAGGGTAGTGGCGGTTGAAGGTGTCGTTCTGTTTGGAGCTGCTCCACGCCAACACAACGGATTTTGTGCTTCTGACTCCCCCCCTTTTCTTCACTAGTGACCCCAGGGGTGTGGGTAGGAGGACAATAAATCGCAATTCGAACCTAGCCGGCATCCATTTATCAATGCTCAGCGCGAATCCCTACGAGCCAGCTAAGCAAGCCTCATCCAGCGTCGTTTCACAATATGGTGAAACCTTGTGCACGCGTTCGCACTTTCTGTTTAGGCGGATTCACTTCCGGGATCCCGTTATAGAATCCCAAAGCCTGTCTCAGACGCGTGAAGATCGAAGCGATTCGCTGGGTATCGGAGGCGAGGTTGAGTCACTTGCTCTCTCGCAGTTCGACGGTTTCCGAACACTTGAATACAACGGATGGTGGTTCGTTCAGAGAGTCTTGGTCGATGAAAAGGTTGTTTGGTGGGCGATTAGTTGGTTGACGCTTGAGCGGAGGATCCGATTTCAAATTCCGGGACTATCTCCTGGAGAGCAGGCTGAAGGCGAGCTGGACATCGACTTTGGTCGTCGTTTGCAGATCAAGCGATTTACTTTTCGGATCCTAACTCGAATCATCTACGACGAGATCAACTAGGTTATCAGGCTCCCAAGAGCACCCTTTCCGAGATGCGATCCTCAAATCGTGTGATCAGGGTCGCTTGCCCATTCTCGTTGGCTTCAACGATGGCACCACAGAGCCGTACATCGCCGGTCGCCACGTGGAAATGGGTCGGTTCCATCGTGAGTGTTGTGTGCAGTATCCTTTCGATTGAACGACCGATGATGCTCTCGTATGGGCCGGTCATCCCCACGTCGCATTGGAAAGCCGTCCCATGGGGAAGAATTCTTGCATCGGCGGTCGGGACGTGCGTATGAGTTCCTAAGACGGCGGTTACCCGTCCGTCCAGGTAGCGAGCAATGGCTTGTTTCTCGCTCGTGGCTTCCGCATGGATATCAACGAGGACATGCCGAATTTCAGGACCTTCGCTGGCTTCTTTCTCGATTTGATCGAGAATCCGATCCACGCCAAGAAAAGGGCAGTCGACTGGCTTCATCATCACTCGACCGACGAGAGATATAACCGCTAGCGGCCCCGCAGCAGTAGGAAGCTTCATCCAGGAGAGACCCGGTGTCGCGAGCGGATAGTTGGCTGGCTTGACGATGCGATTGCTGCTTTCGAGGATGGTTCGCAGCGTCTTGTCCTTCAAGAGATGGTCCCCCATCGTGACTCCATCGACGCCAGCATCCCGCAGACGCTGGAACTGCCTTGGGCTCAATCCTGAGCCATCTGCCGCGTTCTCTGCATTGACGATCAATGCGTCGAGGGAAAGCTCTTTCTTGAGCCGCTTGGCGTTCTGCAGAACGGCCGTGTAACCGGGCTTCCCAACAACGTCGCCTAGGAGAAGGAATTTCATTGGTCCATTATTGGGCGGAAGGGTTCAAAAAACAACCAACCCCCTTGTCGAGGTATGACCGCGTGAAACTAAGCGGGCTTGATCTACGTCTTCGTCTGGCGATATCGAAATGTTGTCGCATAGTTTTGAGGCGTTCTCGAATGATCCTGCGTCACCGACTCAAAGTTTCACTTCGGTCGGTCCTTCCTTTTGCCAGCTCTCGCTAGCCGCCTTGATTCGGTTTTGTCTGCCACGTTGCCCTCGATGGCATCTTGATTCCCAAATTTGGGGATATGTTGCGTTGTGTTTGATCAGTCTGGGATGCGGGACGACACGGGAGTATAGCGCTACACAACAATTGGTCATGTCCGACGCCGTCGACCGAAGCATTGCGTCCATTGACTTCAGACCACTCTCCGGTCGAAGGGTTTACCTCGACACGAGTTACTTACGGCACGTCAAGGGTCAGGGTTTCGTAAACGCGGAATATACGACAAGCGCGCTTCGGCAACAGATTGTTGCGGCGGGATGCCTCATTCAAGATTCAAGTCAGGAAGCCGACATTATCATCGAAGCGCGTGTGGGTCCGTTGGGAGCCGATGACCATCGAGTGACCTTTGGTGTGCCGGAAAATAAGGGACTCGCCAATGCGGTGGCCCTCATACCTGGTGCACCATCAATCCCATCGATACCTGAGATTGCGGTTGCGCGCCGCGAGGCTCGAGAGGCGGCTGCAAAGGTTGCGGCGTTTGCCTACGACCGCGAGACGAGAGAGCCGATTTGGCAATCCGGTGTTCAGCCAGCCAGTTCGACGGCTCGCGACACCTGGGTGATGGGGATCGGACCCTTCCAAAGCGGATCGATTCGTGAAAACACGAAGCTCGCTGGAAGCCGCCTAAGATTTGGAAGAAACAACAAGCAATCCGGATCACCGCCCGTCCTCTACGATCGGCCGCCGGTCGACTACACCGCTATGACTCGCTTCTCACAGGGTTGGCCCACAATGGATGGCGAGGCACCTGAGAACGGGATGTTGAGAGCCGATGAACCGGCAACCGCATTGGTGAGTGGAGAAGAGTCGCCGGAACAGGAAGAAGCTTCCGTGGTGCAGCAAGCGGGTGGTTAAACCACGCAGGCATCTTCTTTCGTGGGAGCCGCCGACCCGTGTTGGCGACTGATGAAATCTGGCCACACCTCAGACTCTATCTTTTGTTCACCGAGCGTGATCGTCTCGTTGACATTCAAGTTGCCTTCGAGGATGTGGGCTGAATTGAGCGCGTAGAACCCTGGGACGCTTGTCACGATCGACGGTAGTCTTGTGCTGTAATCGACCGTCGATAACGCTGCAACGTACTTCGCTCTGGCCACCTTGAAATCAATGACGTCGTCGCGATCGAAGTGATCGTACATCTTTTCGAGCGTTTCCAGACAACGATCTTTGTAGTCCTTGTCGGAAACTCGAAGATCGCTGTGGTCATCAGCCGCGTACTTCGGCAAGTAAATCAGGTGATTACCGCCAAGTTGATCATCGGGATCGACAATGGTCGACATCTCAATCACAGCGGTCAGAGGTACCCAGGTGTCAGTGATGTTGGTGACGTAGTAGGGGCTGATCGGCTTCTTGGTGAGCATGGAAGCACAAACCACTCCCAAGTAACGAATGCCTCGAAGGCTTGCCTTCTCCTGCTCGCTTAGGTCATCGCAGCTTTCGGCAATCAGCGGCGACGCGATAGTTGATACGACGTTGTCGTACGTCTCGACGCGACCATCGCCAAAATCCACTTCGAGTTGTCCGTCGGTTTCTCCGGTGCGTCGAATGGATTGGACAGGATGGTCCGCTAGCAGGCTGACGCCCTTCTTTTCAAGTTGAGAGGTCCAGGCTTCAAGGATTCTCGCGTATCCTCCCGGGACGTAGCCAAACATCTCTTTCTTTGCACCGGAACGCCTCGCCTTATACATTCGAGCGGTGTGAGCCCAGATAAATGCCGCTGAGGTTTGTTTGTAGGCATCTCCGAGCTTTGCCTTCAAGAGCGGTAGCCAGACTTTCTCGAAGGCGCCTTTCCCACTCCACCGACGAAGCCACTTCTCGACGGATAGCCTTTCAAGGCGTCGCCAATTCTTGATCTTGGAGGCGTAGAAAATGGTGCCGCCAAGTCGGAACCGTTGGAACAGATTGAGTGGTGGAAAACGGAGGAATTCCATCGTGTTACTCATCGAAAGCAACTTTCCTCCGGTGTAAAAGCCTGTTTTAGTTTCGACCCATCGGATTTCTTTTTCCAGATCCAACCTTCTGAGCACGTCGCGAAGTTTGGTGTCGCTCAGCAATG
>JBCCKZ010000043.1:0-15779 GCA_039027135.1 Planctomycetota bacterium | reverse complement strand
CGTTAAACGATGCAATCTGAAATCCATTGCATCACTCGATGGCCTCGACTCTTTCTCGGTCGATTTTGCCGGGGTTAGTCGCGACAACCTTCGGCAGATGTCAGCGGCAGAAGGCTTGAGGTATCTGTCGACACCTGACTTGAAGATCGATGAAGACGACATTACCTGGGCGATGGAGAGCTTTCCAAATCTAAAACGTTGGTATTTCATTGGCGGTAATCCCAATGAGTTCACATTGACGGAACCGACGCGTCTCGAAGATATCGGAAATCTTCGAATAGGAGAGACGAGCCGGCTTCGGTTAATCGACCAACCGAGATTGTCGATCAGTCTCTTTCTCGACAAGAATCCCGACGTATTTGAAATCAGCGGTGTGCCCAATCTGATCTCGCTTCAGGTTCGCTCGCCGTGGCGTCAATCGAATGAGTTGGACCGGGTTCGTGGTTTGGTGGACTTTGAGGCCGGCGGACCGGAGATTACTGATGAAATCTGCGATGAGCTTGCGCTGTGTCCTAATCTGAAGCAGTTCTCGGCGTACTACGGATCGCTATCGGCTCGATCGATCAAGACACTCGCAGCGTTTAACAAGTTGACCATGCTCGCAATACCTGGTTGTGAACTCAACGAAGAAGCGACCAAGTCACTCGAAAAGCTCTCGCTTCAACATGCCAACTTTGCTGACTGTAAGTTGCACCCGAGTGTTATCGATCGACTCGCCGAGATGCCATTCCTGTCTAGTGTTGTGCTCGATCGATCAATGGACGACAAGGAATGCTGGCAGGCCATTCGCAAGCTCGAAACCGTGCGGGCGATTTCGCTTCGCGACTGCGATTTAGATGAGGAGGCGTTGATCTCTTTGTTGCAATTAAGCGAATTGGAATACCTCGATTTGGCTGGATGCGAAATCTCCGCGTCGCTCAACGAAGCGCTGCTTGACTGCACTTCGCTTTTGCGTGTCAACTTCGAGGATGCGACATTGCCTGAGGGGGCCTCCATGCTTTGGGTTCCTTGGTCCGAACAGCTTGACCGATGGGTTTTGGGATTGGAGGTGGAAGGACTCAACCGACGCGGGCGGAGTCGAAACGAGAGTCGAAAACAGCGAGCGCTCGCCCGACTGGGGGCAACCGAAGGGCAAGCTGGGTACGCCATCGAACCAGCGGCAAGGGAGTACTTGGAATCCCCCGATCGGCGGGCACTCGCTTGGTATTGGTACAACGGGGAAGACTGGCGAGACTTTCTTCAAGACGGCATGACCCCCCAATTGGACTTCAACCAATTTCGCCCTGAGTCGATATCCGTTCGTTTAGGGAATGGCACTGAAGCGTCGATGGCCGAAACGAAACCAAACGAACTATCAGCAGCGGTTAATTAGACGCCCGGATGGTGCAAAATTCACAGCATCGTGTAAGATTGGGGTAGTGATCTCGCCTTCGGGTTGAGATTCTGCCCGCCAACTTACCCTTCATCGCACCAATCTCGCCCTCTCAACCATCCGTGAGAACTCTGCTTTTGACGCCGCTTCGCTTTGCGGTTGGCTACGGCCTGTCCCCCCGAGTCATTGGCTTTCTAGCCGCAACAATGCTCGTGATTCTTCGCCTCACCATTGGGTGGCACTTCTATTCAGAAGGCCTTGAAAAGTACAAGAAAGGGAATTGGACGGCCAAACCATTCTTTGCCAATGCCAGTGGGCCCTTCGCCAATCACTTTCGCTCGATGGTTTGGGACGCTGAAGGTGAATGGCGTCTCAACATGGATGCAACGATGCTTCAGTTTGCAACCTTCCGCGAGCAGGTTGCGGCTCACTACGGTTTCGATGATCAGCAAAGGGCTGAGGCGCAGAATAATTACTCGGATAGCATCAAACAGTTTGAGTGGATTCTGCAGCAGAATGCAGCTGACATCGAGGAGTTCAAACTCGGTCGTAAGCGTCTTGAGAAACTCGATAAGGATGCTCAAGAGAGTGCGATGCGTTCGGGCGTCTCATCTCTTGGTGGACAACGCGAAACCATCCGACGCGAATGGCTTCAAAAAGGCAGCACGGCTCTGAGTCAAATTGACAAGCTTTGGACCAACTATGAAGCGGCCCAAAACCGCGTCGCAACGAGCGACCAGATCGACAGCGAAGGTTATCTGGACATGGTCAAGCCGAGGACCGCTCGCATGGACACGTCGGTCATCGATCGCATGGTTCCTTACTTCGACATGGCCGTTGGAATTTGTCTCTTGCTGGGATTCTTCACGCCGGTCGCCGCGTTAGCTGCTGCCGGCTTCCTCGGTTCTGTTTTCCTGAGCCAGTACCCTCCGTCAACCGGTCCTGGATCGACGATGTATCAACTCATTGAGGGTTTAGCCTGCTTGGTACTTGCGGCTACCGGAGCCGGACGCTTCGCGGGTCTAGACTTCTTCCTTCATCTGATCACGCGGCAGTCCGTCGTCAAGCAGCTTTACGCGGCTGACGAAATGGGCGCCGCCTGATCCAAATCCACAAACGCCAAACACTTTATCTTTTTCATTAGGAAACCCGATGGTCGACAAACTGAGCGCCGACGCACGAGAGGTTGGCAAACACAACTACTACTCAGCAATCGGTAGTTATTACGATGTGAATCGTCGTGATTTTTTGCGAGGTATCGTTTCCGCGGGAGCGGTTTCTGGCGCGGGCTTGGGCGCCGCTTACTTTGGATACGGGAAGGTAAAGGATCCTGTCCGAGTGGCTGTTATCGGCACCGGTGATGAAGGAAACGTACTGATTGGTGGCTGCAACCCTGATTACGTGGATGTGGTCGCTATCTGCGATATCAGGCCTTTTGGCGTCCATCGAGCTTTCCACGGTGATTGGTCAAGTCCGTCGGCCCTAAAACGACGCCCAGGCCTGATTTCCGTAGTTGGATACGAAAACGAGAAGGCAGCACGGAACCACGTTAAGGTTTACGATGCTTCCAACGGAGGGATCACAGCTTGCCTAGACGATCCCGATATCGAGGCGGTCATCATTGCTCTACCACTTTGGTTGCATGCTCCCGTCGCTGCCCAGGCGATGGAAAAGGGATTGCATGTGCTCACTGAGAAGCTCATGGCCCACAACATCGCCCAGTGCAAGGTGATGTCGCGTATGGCAGCAGAGCTGAAGGATTTGAATGGTAACCCACTTCATTTGGCCACCGGTCACCAGCGGCATTACAACGTCAAATACGACAACGCGATTAATCTGATCCGTTGGGGGCTTCTAGGACAGTTGCACCACATCCGTGCCCAGTGGCACCGAGGCAATGTGCCCGGTACCGATAGCTGGAAGATGCCGCTACCGGGCGGAGAGAAAATGGCGGACGGGTCAATGTACAACAAGATCGCTGACAACATCCGTAACCGTAAAGGCAAACTGGAGAAGGCAACCGACCCAGATGACATCGTTCGCTTCCAGGAGGAGCTGGCGATGTTCGAAGCATGGGATCGAGACAAAGATGTCAACTATGAAGATTTTGGATACCGCAACTTCGCACTCGGCGACGACCAGTTCTCAGCAATGGAAGAACTCCATCGTTGGCGACTCTTTAATCGAACCGGTGCAGGACTCATGGCTGAGCTTGGTTCGCACCAACTCGATGCGGTGAGCATCTTCTTGTCGTCGCTGCGGAATGATGGCAAGAAGGTTCATCCGCTTTCCGTTCACGCTGTCGGTGGACGTCACATCATGCCTAACGATCGAAGCGTTGGCGATCACGTTTATTGCATGTTTGAGTTCCCTGGACCCGAATATGACGAGCGGTTCGATGTGGGTTATTACGATCCATCGGAGAATTATCCGCCATCCAAAAAAATTGGCCGGAACGAGTACGAGCAAACGGGGGTCGTCCCGGGTTATTCGGAAGATCCTTCGCAGGGTGATCCCAACAAGAAGGTTGTCGTGACCTATTCCTCAATCAACGGGAACGGTTTTGGAGGATGGGGTGAAGTCGTGATGGGAACGAGGGGAACTCTTGTGCTCGACAAGGAAGTTGATGTTTTGCTTTATCGCAATAGCGACACGTCCAGCAAAGTCGGCGTGGCAAAGCAGGGTGCCAGCTACGCGTTGGATACCAGTGCGAGTGGCGACTACAGCACTCCCGCGACAGCACAGGCAGCCGATTCTGGCCCCGTTAGTCGAGGCTATCGCGAAGAGATCGAGCACTGGGCCTATTGCATTCGCAACCCGGACCCCGAGAACCGTCCACGCTGCTACCCAGCCGTCGCCATGGGGGATGCCGTTATCGCTTTGGGCACGAACGTCGCGCTGAAGAACGCGGCGTCTGGCAAAGGTGGCTACCTCGAATTCAAGGAAGAGTGGTTTGATGTGGACAACGACGCCGTCCCTGACGACAGCGATATCGCCAAAGAAACCGAGTTCATGAAGCAGCCCATTGCTTAAAGGCGAATGATGCCTCTTCGAAGGGCCGCAACGACAGCTTCGGTGCGGCCCTTCACCTCAAGCTTGGTCATCATATTGTTCATGTGCGTTTTGACGGTCCCTTCAGTGATTCCCAGCTCGCGTGCGACCTCTTTGTTCGCCAAGCCCTCGGCGACTAACTGAAGAATCTCCCGCTCTCGCGTTGTGAGATGGTCACCGCGGACGACTGTAGCGACCTTGGAGGCTAGCTCAGACGGCAAATATTGCTGACCAAGGGCTACCGCTCGGACAGCGGCCAGTAGGTCTTCTTTTGGTGCGTCCTTGCCGAGGAAGCCGTGCGCCCCAGCTTGCATGCAATGCAATACATCAAAATCGCCGTCGAAAGTCGTTAGCACAAGCGTACGCACTCGACGAAAATTGCTCTTGATCTTTGAAGCCAGCCAAAGTCCATCGCCGTGAGGCATTTGAAGATCGGTAATAACGACATCCGCTGCAATCGACGTCAACTGCTCCGAGGCGTCGTGCCCCGACTCGGCCTCACCAACACATTGCATGTCTTCTTGAAGATCGACGACGGTTGCGAGCCCAGCTCGGAAGATGGCGTGGTCATCGACCACGAAAACCCTAGTGATACTTTGGATCACGGCAGCACCATTTCGATAAGAGTTCCTTTGCCTTTTCCACTAATCAAATCCAACTGAGCACCTATTTGTGTGGCTCGATATCGCATGTTGCGTAGCCCCCGATGGCTATCGCCCTCGCCAGCTCGATGGGCCTTATGGTTCGTTTCAACGTCAAAACCAACACCATCGTCTTCTATCGAGATGCGAAAATTCGCCCCAACCCAGTGCGTTGTGGCGGTGACGTTATTTGCGCAAGCGTGTTTAGCGATGTTGGAAAAGATCTCGGTGACAATGGACTGGATCTCGACGAGTCGATGATCTGAAACGTCGATAGTTTCTTGGCACAGCTTCAATTGAAAATTGACTTCGGTTCCTTCAAAGAACCGACGCATGGTATGCAGCAATACGTCATGCACCGAGTGAATAGAACGCTTTGTCGCTGATAGCACGCCAACTGTCTCCTTGGACTGTTTCACTCCATCGCGTGCCATTCGAGCGATCCTAGACAGGTAGGGCTCTACATCTCCGTCGCAACGATTCAAAATCTCGATCGCCGCTTCGCACTGCATAGTGATCGCGGTGAAGTACTGAGCTAGGTTGTCGTGGATATCTCTAGCAATCCTTGACCGTTCATCGACAACAGCAGCCTGTTTCTCGCTTTCCAAGTGCCTCAGCATGGCAAGCTCCATCGTCGTCAGGTTACTCGCCAACCGATTGACAATGGCGTGTGCTAGCTCAAGCAATTCCGCACTAACCAGTTCTTTCCAGGAGCAAAAGGCGATCACGGCAGCTTCGACTCGGTCTACTTTCACAATTGGAAAATGGACAAAGCAATCGCAGGGAACAAGAGACTGGTAATGCTCAAAAAGCTTGGGCATCACATCGACCTGGTCTTCGAATCGTGATAGATACGTGCGAGATCGACGTCGTGGTATACGACTCGCGTGGATCAACGACTCAGGAAAGGGAATGCCATCAGCAGCGGGGTGATCATCAATCTCACCGCGGTTATTCTGTGAGGGAATCGCTTTCATCGAAGACCAGTCGTAAGTCCAGAGCTCAACCAGATCGCTCTTGCATACCTCGGACACGTCCATCAATGCCTTCAAGATAAGCTGCTCGCGGCTAAGGGATGCACCGCCAAATAACTGCAGCCCAGCAAGCGTGTCATTGGCCAACACCAATTGACGCACTGAAACTCGATTTGAGTTTTCCGATAATCCTGAGTCGAGTGGCGAGGTCAATGGAATGCTGGAGAAGAGAGTGATGCGATTGCCTATCTTGGAATGGCCGCCACGCCCATTCATGCACCACTTTGTGTCTGATTTGTCCCATAAAAGCTTGGATATTCTTGCTGATCGCTTCTTTTCACGGCACAAGACCGTAAAAGTACCACTCAGCGGAACACGGGGTTTAGCTCACGATTGCTTTAATGCGCCGCCGCTAAGCTCGCCTCTGCAGGTGGCGAGATCGTTCGCTTTCTCGATCTCGATGCAATGGCCATTCCGAGCATAACAATCACTAATGCAATCCACTGGGCCGGCGAGGGTTGCTCATGGAGGAGAACAATCGTGGCGAGCATGGCAACCAGAGGAGAAATGAATGACCATGCCCCAATCGTTCGAGGCGTCGCTAATCCCATCGCGTGGTACCAAAACAGCTGGGCGAGCCCCACGACCAAGAAGCCGTAGATACTCACTCCTACCAAGACGGGTGGTTGGACCAGGTCACCAAAATGGGTGGGCCCGAAATACCACAGCGCGATGGCCGCGAATCCCACTGCCGACAATAGATTTCGGGCTAACACAAACGCTTCTAAGCCGAGTTCATCAAGAGCTCGATAGGAAGTCAGCGACACTAGAGCCGCACTCGCCGCCGCAATCAACGCATATCCATCTCCTCGACTCAACTCGCCGTCGTTTTGCACAAAGACAGCCACCGTGATTGCCACCACAATGAAACCGTATCCCCACCACTGAGATCTTGTGATCATTCGACCCGTTATCACACTCGCACTAGCCGCATAAAAAACTGGCCCTGCCCGACTGATGAAGATCACATTGGTGACCTCGGTAGACTCGATGGCGAAGAAGAATGCGGCGGGCGTGAATACCGCCAAACATGACGTCGACACAAGGGATATCGTTCCTCCAGGGGACAGCCTTCTCAACCGCTCTCGCGTTTCACCGAACCCAAGCATGCAAAGTGGCAGGCACGCCGCAGCGAGATTGCCGAGGAACAAGAGGTTGCAGAACGAGATTGCATCACCCCCCATGATGCCGATGTCTTGGCCACGCAACATCAGGAATTTTGTCAGCGGTGCCGCGAGCGAAAAAAGGCTATACGCAGCTATGATGCTGGCAGCTGCTGAGTAAGACCGTGTGCTGTTCATCTATCAAAAGTACGACGAATGAGTGCCTCGATCGATCGTGCCCATCTCCGTCCTTTGAAAAGATAATCATGAGCGTTCCGGAAGCGTGCCGACGAGTCTATTCGCCATGTGCAATCTAATGCAAACCGTAGCCGCGACTTCTATCGCAGGTGCAAGATCACTTCGCGTCAGACCAGCAACGTTACTGCAATGCTGCGATATTTCCAATATACACAATCAGTATGTTGGCAGCGGACCTTATACGATGGAAGACGTGAGGTGGACACCTGCCGAGGTCAAGAGGCAACTTGATGGCTTGTCCGACCGTGAAGGTGTCTTGGTTTGCCAAGACGAGCTCAGCCGAACATTGGGGTGGGGCAAGATCAAACGCTACAGTGACCGAGCCGGATATCGGATCGCCTGTGAAATATCAGTCTACGTTGACCGGGGCGAACGGCGTCGAGGCGTTGGAGATCACCTATTGCCCGAAGTCCTTCAACTCGCGCATCGAATGGGCTACCGACATTCTGTTGCAAAGGTCATCACTAAAAATCTAGCGAGCATTCGCTTTCACCTGAAGCACGGCTATGAAATCGTGGGCGTTCAAAAAGGCATAGGAGTCATCGCTGGAGAAATCGAGGACGTTACGATCCTTCAGTATCGGTTCGACGCGTGAATTGCCCCGACGATTGGAATCGATGGCCGAGAAATGATTCAAGTTCTTTTCATCTGTAATCCTGCTGTTTATCCACCCGAGGGTTCAGAGACCCCCGAACTTTATCAAGCCATTAGTCAATCGATGGGTGCTCGAGGCATCAGACTATTTCATGCCGACCCGACTTGGATCCAAGACGCAGGTTCGTCGCTCCAGGTAACGGAGGTCGCGCAAGATTTGAACTACGAAGGCTTCTTGGCTCTTTCGAATGGGCCAGAAGGGTCTAGGGATCTGAGAGACTTCGATGTCGCGTTCTGCCGTACCCTAAAGCCGTTTCCTGAAGGACACATGCAGCGTCTCCTTCAGCTTGAGCAACACGTGCCATTTGTAAACTCACCTGCTGGCGTTATTGAGCACCTGGACCCTCGCTACCTTTCTCGAATTGCTAGTGGCCTAACGCCACCAATGATTGTGACTCGCGATGTCGACGAAGCTTTGGCGTTCTTTCGCGATCATGGTCGTATCGTATGCAAGCAATCTGCAAGCTGTGGAGGGAAAGGAGTTCTGTCAGTCTGGCATGATTCCGGGCGGGTTTGGACAAATCACGCGAAGGAGGGGACGACTGAGTACTCCAATGCACAGGACGCCTTCAGAGCAGTTTTTTCTCGTGACGAGGGCGAATTCCAACTGGTTCGATTTCTCAAGAATATTGGCCGCGGCGATAAGCGAGTCCTTGTCATCGATGGTGAAATTGTGGGCGCTTATCTTCGACGCTCGACGGGGGGAGGCTGGGTTCACAACGTAGCCATGGGCGCGGGCTTCGAGCCGACAAATGTCGGAAATGATGAACTGAGAATCATTAACGAGACATCACACCACTATACGCGGCTCGGTGTTCGAACGCTTGGATATGACTTCCTTGTCGGCGACGATGGCCGATGGATCCTTAGTGAAATCAATGCTGGAAATATCGCTGGCTACCAATTGGCGATGAAAGTGGGTTATCCAAACGCATTGGAGGAACTCATTGAACGATGCCTGCTTAATCTTCGCCACAATGATTCGAGCAAACCGCCAACATCGTCTTGGATTCATCAGAGTCAGTAAGTCCCACAGTCAAAAAATTCTGTTGTTATTCGGATTGGGGCAGGGAAACCGTTTCGTTTCGGTCGTCAAATTGGTTGAAAATAATTGCTCGCCTCTAGTGACGTAGGTAACCGCAACACTCCACTCAACTGGACCTAAAGTCGGATGGACATGCGCAACCGTTGAAGGATTGGCATTTTCATGCGTTTGGCAAGGATCTCATGAGCCTCCGTAAAATCGGACCTCATCTTGATCCCTAAGTCCATGAAGGAAGATCCGTGTTGGTCCTATCACGCAAACAAGACGACTCAGTAGAAATCCCTGATCTCGGCGTCTCAATCCAAGTTCTCTCGGTGAGAGGCAACCGAGTGCAATTGGGATTTGTCGCGCCATCTGATGTACGAATCGTTCGGGGAGAGCTTGGCCAAACCAAACAAGACATCGATCTAACCAAAGTCGTAGATATCACTGCCGCATTGCGCCGATAACCAAACAGCCATCGCTCACTACACTCGTTCGACAATCGAGTCAGGCACACGTGTGATTTTTACACATCCGATTTTTGCGGGAAAAGTGAAGGGTGATATGGCAACTTTGGGTGTAAATCGCATGCCCTCTTCGATTGCGGGCATCATCGAGATCTGTCAAAGGCAGGGCATTCGTTCGGCCCGAGAGGCTTCCCAAACCCTCCGCAAGTCTCAAGTAACCGCCGACGATCTTCTGCCGTGGGCGAAGTTCGATCACCCGGCTCAAGATGGCTATGGTCGGCAGGCCATAGCCATCGGTGAAGACTTCGAACTCATGGTGATGACCTGGTTACCGGGCGACTTTAGCGCTATTCATGATCATGGTCATACTCAGTGGGGGGCAGTGATGTATTTCGGTGCTGCCGAGCATGCGATATTTCGTCTCGATGGTGATATTCTTCGCACTACCGAACGGAGCATCATGGCGCCGCTTCAAGTCAACGAGGTCGATCACGACTTAATCCATCAGATGGGTAATCCAAATGTAGCCCCTTTTCTGTCTTTGCACCTCTATGGCTGTAATCGGCCGATTGATGAAGTCACCGGAGATGCGCGTCTATTCGATCTCAGCGAAAAGCGAATCCAATACACAAATGGCGGTGTGTTTTATTGCCTACCGGAGTCCGCCATTACGAAACGTGGAGACGTTATATGTGGTGACCAAGAAACAACGATGGAGCATCATCAACAAATGCTCGATCGTATCGAGAGAATTCTTCGTTGCCCGAGTACTGGGAATCAAAGAAACGCTGAATCAATCAAGAGACTAGCCGACAAACTCAAGATTGAAATGCGGCAACTCCAACAGGTTTCGCATATCCTTGCATAGCCTATTCTAGAGGGTCGTACGGTGATCTCTTCTAAACCGCCCAGGAGTCAAACCTGTCGCGGATTTAAAATCACGATTGAGATGTGATTGATCGAAGTAGCCGCACTCAATCGCAATCATCGAAATAGGATCCGATGAACGAGAAAGCAACTGTTTCGCTTTCTCTAGACGCAATTGTTTGACGAACTGAATCAGGCTCATGCCCATCGTTTGCTTAAATAGGCGACAGAAGTAAAAGGGACTCACATCAACGAGGGACGAAACTTGCTCCACGGTGATCGTGGTATGGAGTTGAGCTTCGATATAGCTGAGTACGTGAAGTGTTCGATCTATCGAAAGGCTCGCTTTCTGATCGGGGACGCAGAAGGATGTCCCTGCCTGTCGAACGAGTCCGAATATCATTCGATTGATGAGTTGTTCGATGATCAAACCATTGACCTGGTCAACTGGTTGGCTGCACCGGTGAAGAATCTCTTGATGCAGTGGGATTGTCCAAGGCAGCTCATGGAACCCCGAGTGCAGTTCTCCAAAATCTCGGACTTCGCGATCCACCAACTGTTCAACACGATCGCGAAAACTCTGCCACGGAAAAGCAATTCCGCAAGTCTCCACAGAAGCTGACAGGTGCCCGTCGAAATGGGCCCACTGATCCGGAGGACAAACGGAAGTGGAACCAATCCGCGATACCGCCGTTCGCCGACCAAAACCAAAATCGGTCGTCAACGAAGTCGTCGGACCATCCGTATGCGTGGCCAACACCAACTCATTGGTTGGCGGATCGTCAAACGCATGATTCGACCGCACTCTAAATACATCAAACGAAAATGAGGGCGTGATGGCAACACAGGCGACCGCCGAGAACGATTCTTTGTCTTGAGCCTGTTTGATCCACTGAATGAAACGGCTCGGGTTATGGGCGGACATAGCACGTTTTGAAAAGACCCGAAGTAGACCTCCATATTACTCACCGAAACGGGACTCCGTCCACTCAATCTTGGGCCGGCCAGGCGGGTTCGTAGGGTGTAGTTTTCGCATCAAAGAACTTTGGTGCCAAGGAATCGAAAGCCTCGACCCCCTGTGTCTTGCCTATTCGAAACAACTCCTCGGTCATTTCGATATTGTCCATCGACCAGCTGGGATCACGAAGTTCAAAATCAAATTGTTGGTAGCGATCACCAAGCACGATTTGCAGTGGCAGCTGTGTTCCTTGGACCTGAGAAATGCTCATTACATCCGCAACGTGCTTGGACCAGAACAACATGCCTGCGTCACTACCGGGTGCGGCGAGCGAGTACGCGGCTCTTCCCGTTCCCAGTGACAAGATCGTGACATCTCCGTAGTCAAAGGGACTGCCGTTGTCGGATACATCGCATCGACCATCATGACATCTCAGTATCCTGGCCGCTTCCGAAAGCCCCACGACACCTGGATCGATTGCCCAAAGCCCTCCGTCTGCGTAGTCTTTTCCGTCCGCCATCGTCTTATGCGGGAAATAGGTGGGGGCTGCGGTCGCAGCCAAGATAATGTCCTTGATTTCCCAGTCGTACTCTTTCCTTGGTAGCGGTAAATGAGGTGTACGAATGACGCAGGTCACGCCATCGGTTAGGTTCACCGATGGGATGATCAGCCGGCAATGACGAGCGTCGGAGAGTTTGTCGTTTCCAAAACCATCGACCATTGAAGCCTCAAGCATTTGTGGACAATATCTTGAGCCAAAGAAGTGATCCAGGTTTCGACCAACACGTTTACGGACAAAATATCGAGCCAACGGGTAGAGTGGCGCGATAGCACGCCTAGGAGTCAACTGTGGCCGAGGATGGAAGATTGCGGCGGCGTGCTTTTCGTAGAACGCCTGGACTTCTGCGGCCGTCGTACCACGGCACAATGCCGAAGCCGTAATCGCGCCCGTGGACGTTCCCGTTATCAAATCGAAATAGTCCCACAAATCACCTTTGATACGCTTCTCCAGTTCAGTCAGAAAACCAATGGCAAAGGCGCCCCGCAGGCCCCCACCCGCTAGAGAAAGAATTCGAAACACAGATGACGATCCTGAATTGGCTTGTGACTCTCTCCATACCGATCAACGCTAACATAATTCGTTAGACGCCTGTCCGCCTAAGTCATTAGTTAGAGGAAGCAAACGCTCAGAAGGCTCAACTTGCTAATACGGCTTCGGTATGCAAAGCACGCATGACTGAGGCGTCCAACAATAGTGACCTACGCATCTTTGCGGGGATATTCTCAGCGCCTCCAAGACCATAGGCCGCTTCGATCGCTTTGCCATCATGAACAGACATTTCGACGATGCTATCGGTGGTCTTCAGAATGAACTGGTGTAGGTGGAATAGTTCGGGCTCACGAATGAAGCGGTTTAGCAGTGAGGGCGTCGGTTCGCACACCTTTACCTTTCCGCAAAACTCCTGATGAGTTTGCCAAACCTTCGGAGGTTTCGTTTCGGCCGGCACAAGAAGTAGCCCAACATGACGAAGCAATAATCCAACCCGTTTCGAACCCATGAGAACCCCGACAGGGATACTCAGAACAAGCCCGGTGACGATCGGTAAAAACCAAGGAAGCCATGAGGGCTCAAGGGTCAACATAGACGCGGTCGCTGCGAAGCCGGCCAACGTCATTAATCCAAACTGCCTCGAGGCAAACCACCAAGTGACGCCGTTTTCATTCCTTTCCTGGGCATTCCACTTGACCCGTCGTCCAAGGATTGTGGTTATCACAAACCGTGAATGGTAGAACGCCATCAAAGGCGAGAGTAAGACGGATAGCGCCATCTCGACCAATCCGCTCGCCCATAGTCTCAAGCCTCCACCGAATTCAGAGGCTTTTCCCTGGAGAGAGATTGCCGAGAGCGACATGAGCTTTGGCAACAAGAGAAACGACATGGCAACGATGAACAACGCAATGCTCAGGCTAGAAGATGTCTGCGGAGAAACTTCCGTCTTTCCTGTCAGAGATATCGTCAAACCGGATTCAAAAGTGCGATGCCATAGCATCGCTAAGATGCATAAAGCAGTCCAAGCGAGCCACACCGGCGAAGCCGCATAGGCAAAAACTCCCGATGCAAAGTGCATCCTTGAAGCGGGGCGAAAACCCTCGCTGATCAAGAGTCGCGAATGTTGAAGATTACCTTGGCACCATCTCTGATCTCGTATCGCATAATCCTGAATTGTGGTTGGGCACTCTTCGAACGACCCGCCCAAGTCCGTTGCCAACCGAACCTGATAGCCGCCTCGAAGCATGAGAGCCGCTTCGACAAAGTCATGGCTCAGGATCTCTCCTCCCAACGGCGCCTTGCCAGGCAGAACGGGAAGATCGCAATGAGAAAGAAACGCCTCCACCCGCAGAATCGCGTTGTGCCCCCAGTAGTTGCCCTCTTCGCCAGCCCAAGTATCGAAGGCGCGAACCGCGAGACTTCCATAAGCGGCAGCCGCAAACTGTTGCATCCTCGCGAAAACTGACAGACGTCCAATGGGAACTGGCGGGACTTGATAGATTCCCCATTTGGGATGGGCCTCCATACGCCGAACCATCTCTACCATCGTCTTCCCCGACATCAAACTATCGGCATCCAAGATGATCATGTAGGCGTAGTCGGCGCCCCAACGCTCGCAGAACTCAGCGATGTTGCCAGCTTTGCGAGCTTTGTTTTCAGGACGATGGCGATAGAAAACTCTGACGTCGCTCTCGGACTCAATGAGAGCTTTCCACGCAATTTCTTCAGACAGCCACACTTCAACATCCGTGCTGTCCGAAAGAATGTAAAAGTCAAATTGCGAAAGCTGTTTAGTGTCCCTAAGCGAATGAATCATCGCTCGGATGCCTTGAAAAACTCTCTCGGCATCTTCGTTGTAAATGGGCATCAAGATCGCTGTTCGAGCGTCCGGATCCAGTATCTGATCATCCAACGCCAACGGTGGACTTGAAACACTTCCATCTTGCAGCAATTCGACAAAACCGAGTGTCGAGGTGCTGAACGAGAACGCGACCCAGCCAAATAGAAGGCCAAACAGGGGGAGGCTTAAGAGCTCGATAGGATTGAGCCCCTGAGGTGATAGGGCC
Source organism: Planctomycetota bacterium (assembly GCA_039027135.1). GTDB lineage: Bacteria > Planctomycetota > Planctomycetia > Pirellulales > Pirellulaceae > Rubripirellula. The sequence goes on along the minus strand of JBCCKZ010000043.1, from coordinate 1,230 downwards.
AGGACGTAGGCCGACACAGCGACTGCGGTCAATATCGCAGTCGATACGGCAATGCAAAAACGATTACGGGCCGTTACTCTTGTCGAAAAGCCACGAATCATTTGAATGGATTCAGAAAACGGCTTACTGGTGGACAAGCGGTAGGCGACATCGTTCGCCGCTTTTCGCGCGGAACGGCTCGCTGACTGAGTCCAGACTGATGAAGGTCTTCAGCGACCTCGATGCATCGCTGAGTGACGAAGCGAATCTGCCGATCAACCGACTGGCCCGCAAGCCGATCGCCGGCTTCGAAGATCAAACCTGAAGCCCATTGTGCTCGAGCTTCTTCATTGGTCTCAAAGACGCTTAGATAACGATCCACTAGCGTCCGAACAAACGGGCTATCAAGTGTTTCGACTGTCGAGAGATTCTGTCCGTGGGCGGCATCCATCGTGCCCTCGGCCTCATTCAAAGGAGGATTCATGACTGATTCGAAGTTGAGAAGAGAGAGGAGAATGAATGTCACAAACTCGTAACACTTTGTGCATTCGCATCTAGTGATAGGGAAAGCAGTTGCATTTGTCACGATTACAAACCACGTGCCAGCTGCAGGTGTTGCGTCGGCTTTTAGGCATCACCTGGTGCAAAGGAATTACACCGGTTTTGAGTGTCGATTGGGCCGCATGAGCTAATGGAGCGAGCTTTTACCTTGCAGAGCTTTGAAGGCAAATTCTTCCTTTTCAAACGCCGAAGATGGTGTTAGACTTAGAACGCTCGAGCGGCGGATTCTCCTCCATTAACTTTTTGGAAGAAAATCCAAAGTTTGTAGCGTTCCGAGGTCAGACAGTCAGGACAAACCGCGTCCGATAGGCCAACTGTGCCTCACACCCGCCCAGCTCAGATCATGTCGGCTGAAATCGCATGAGGGCTGATCCACCCACCTTCCTGATCTCAATGCTAGGCCGCCCAGCTCTTCACTAAGAGGATGGGGCCTCAAGCCCTTGAGTTGAGGTCCCTTCATCGTCATGACAAAGGGGTTGCCATGAAGCGACGAACTTTGATCACCACTGGTTTGTTATCCTCTGCCGCTACGGCCGTCCGCTTTGGCGGATTATCAAACGGCTTTGAAGCGTACGCCGATGATGGGGTATTTTCAGCGATGAAAGATGTACCGTTGGGTGATTCCGGGGCTTTGTCCATCGAACCTGATGGATTTCTGATGGACCTCCAGCAGCGTTGCTACCGCTTTTT
>JBCCKZ010000042.1:0-15789 GCA_039027135.1 Planctomycetota bacterium | reverse complement strand
GTGGTTCTTCCAAACCGCGATCTTGCCATCGTGAATCAAATAATGATTCACACCCCAGACCACCGCTTGATCAGTACCTCCAACCCGGCGAAGCGTCTGGATGCCATGGACAAAAACCTCGCTTCCATGAGCTGACCAGGTGGGCTCAAAAGCCAACACCTCAAACGTCTTTGACAATCGTTCGAAATACTCGCGTAAACCCTGATGTCCCTGGTACGAGCCCGAACAAGGATTGATGGCTGGATCACCAGCAATCCAAATCTCCAAGTCATCGGAGAAATAATCGCGACTGGCGGCCGCAACACCTTCAGAGCCGAACTCGACAAAGGCACTGATGAAATTCTGAACTAACACGAGCGGCGTCATGCATAGATCCTCCGGTGCGATAGTTTGATCACCGAACGTGAGTGCCTCGGCCAGATGCTCGATCGTCTCCGGATCAAGTGGCTCTCCAGCCTCAGCCTTTCGGATCAAGCGTTCACTATAACCGGATTTGGTCGCAAGCGTCTTTTGTGTCCAATCAAGATTCTTCCGAAAAAGACGCACAGCATTGCCATCGCAGGGAATCGAGTGATCGAAAGGCCGTACTTTCCAAGACATGCGTCAATGCAATTTGGGTGGGGGTTCGTCACCTCCCAATGCGAGATTCCCACCGCTTTCTTCCATGCCTTTCTTCAAATTTGCAAAAAGCAAGCGATGAGCCGTTCCTTTAAACGTTCACGAACGGCGCTGGAGTCCAGGCTAAAGCCTCTCGGCGCAACTAAATGAGGGCTTCAGTCAGAGCGGCTTCAGCCTGGACTCCAACGGTAGTGGTCTTCAGCGAAGCACTAGGAACTCAGGATCTTTCCGACCAGCGCTTTGGCGTAGTTCCAATGGTTATAAGCTGAGGACTTTGAGATACCCAACATCTCCGCCGCCTCGACGATCGAAAAACCTGCGAAACAGTGGAGCTTCACTAATTCACAGATCTGAGGTTCTTGATCAGCCAGACGATCAAGCGCTTCGCTGACTTGTAAGACGGTCTCTGGGTCGGTCACTTGTCGACTCGGGACTTCAAAGTCCAACGCCAACTTCTCACGATCGCCGCCACGTTGCTTGCCGAGTTTCCGGCGTGCATGCTCGACCAGAATCCGTCTCATCGCTTCAGCAGCCGCACCGAAGAAGTGACCTTTGCTTTCCCATCGTTGAACTTGATTCCGGTCCACTAATCGAAGATAGGCTTCGTGAACCAACGCGGTTGTTTGCAGCGTATGGTCCGAACGTTCAGATGCCATGCGAGCTTTGGCCAATTGGCGAAGTTCTTGATAAACCACCGGAAGCAACTCCTCGGACGCAGTCTGGTCACCGCGATCAAGTCGATTCAGTATTTCCGTGATATCAGCCATGGCTGAAAGTTTAGTCGATCAATTGAATTATCAAGAATGGCATCTAGTCGCTGTCGTCCCTCCGGGACTAAGTGGTCTGGCCCCCGCAATCCGGCGGGCAAGCCCGCCAGCAGGGAGCTATCGCCGCTCCGCGGCTAGAACCAGCTCCAAGCTATCACCGCTTCAAAGCTGCAAGCAACTTTGCAAGGCTGGACGCTCAATAGACCCGGAGGGTCGTTCTGAATCAAAAGAAGAGCTAGCTCCGAAGGAGCGACAGAAGACTCAAACCAAGTACCCAAACTCAATTGACAAAACTCCATTCTGTCGTCCCTCCGGGACTGATGTTCTGGAAAGCAACAAACCGGCGGGCAAGCCCGCCAGCAGGGGGCTATCGCCGCTCGGCGGCTGGATCAAGCTTCGAGCTGTCGCCGCTCCCCGGCTAGATCAAGCTCCAAGCTATCAACCTTCCGCGTCTGCAACCAACCTCGCAAGACTGGACTCTCAATAGACCCGGAGGGTCGAAAGCACCTTGCCGGTGAGCTTGCCCACCGGATTTGATCCGAAAGAAGATCTAGCTCCGAAGGAGCGACAGCCAAATACAAGTCGCTTCTAACAAAGCCTATTGAGCTGATTTGCTGCGACGCACATCGATGAAGCTCTTAATGAAGAAGACAAGCGCCAGTAGAGTGGATAGCAACATGATTGTTACTCGGCCAATCGCCGCAGAGTCCTCTCGATCAAATGCGCCCTTTAATGGCATGACGAGTCCGAGCAATATCACGAGTGTCAGCAAGACCGCGATGTGAGCAATGGCCTTGTTATTTCGCCTGACGCCTGGATTGCACGCCATGATCAATGCACCCGCCACAACCGGAATGAAGGCTGTTTTGGATGGCGAATCACTGGTCACAAAACCAGCGATCCCGAGAGCAATCAACAAGATGGCATTCAGTAATGAAAGGTTGGCCGCGTTCATAGCAATATCGTTCGAATAGGGATTTCCCGCGTTACTTTAGCAAGCTGTCTCTGAGTCGTTGAGCAGCCGTGTAATGAGTTGGTGCGTTGATCGCACACTCAGCCCCTACCATCCGTCGGGCTGGAACTGACCGCGATCACGTGAGATTCGACTCGATCACCTCGGAGCAGGTGCTTATCGAAGATCTGATCGATTACCTGGGGATCACATCCGCCATACCAAACGCCGTCAGGCATAACCGCCAAAATCGGCCCACCTCGGCAGACATCCATACATTCCGACGAAAAGACTCGGACCGAAATCCCGTGATCTTTACGGAACCGCTTCGCCTTCCTTCGAAGGTATTTGAGCGATTCTCTCATCAGATCGGCTTTGACGCATTTGCATTTCCGGCTGTCAGTGCAAATCCAAATCACGTAGCCAGCACCATCCAAACCCAGCTTCACCGTCTTCTTTCGGACGGAGGTCAAATTCGGCTTGGCAGGGTTCTTCATTGACTGGGGAATTCGCCGTGATAATATCTGATTAAACGAACTCCCCAAATTTTAATTCGTCAATGTCTTCAGCACCGATTCCGGGAACCAGCCAGGTGATCGAAATCTTGCCAGCGAGCGAGGGTGCTGGACGTCTCGTCATTGTGAGGGAAACGACGCTCTGCGGTCGATCGCATTTGCTCCTCCGCCAGGAAAGCTATCAACCCGGCGTCGGTTGGTACGCTCAAGGGCAGGTTCCTATTGATCCGCAGCAATTGCGTGGCCTGAAGGCACTGTTGACGGCCCCAGTAGTGCGGGACTCGGTGAGGCCCAGATCACTTGGCAGGGGTGGCGAAAAGCACTTCGGGTCCGGGCCCAACACACTACGAATCGCCCGGTAAGTTTCGAGCCGAACCGGCTGCTTGCCCCCAGGAAGTTAAGCTTTCAGCCGGGCGTGGGTGATGGGATTTGAGCCGAAAAAATTCCAAGTGACTGGATTTCACACTTCGAGTTTCAACCTTCACACTTCCGAAGCCCCTCCCCGGCCGTTGAAACGTCCGACCCTCCCGCAGGGAGGGTTAGAATCTCTTGAACTCATGAGAGCCTCATTCTCAGCCGGTTTTCTTGGTCGAGCTAGCCAGAGCTTCTTGAACTTGGCCTGCATCTCGGAGCAACTTGCTGTACTCGTCAACGCCCTCTTGCTCATCCTTCAGGATGTCCTCCAGGAATACTGTCAAAGCACGATCGCCTTCGCCCACGATGCTCAAAGCTTCCGTGTACATGTCAACCGCCTTGGATTCGAATTCCAAGCTGAACTGAAGTACTTCCATGAGATTCTTCGATTGTCGGATCTCATTGCGGGTAGCGGCAGGGACTCCACCGAGTGCAACGATCTTGTCACCGATCAGCTGAGCATGACCGAATGATTCTTTCGCATCACCCAAGAACTTCTCCGCATACACCTCACGGAGTACTCCCTCGCAAATGAAGCTGTTCTGGGCGTATTGTGCGACGCCAGTCCATTCGTGCTTCAGAATCTCATTGAGGTGCTCAATGACGGGTTGGTAATCCATATTCAAACTTTCTATTTCTAAATGGTGGGTTTCATGCGAGCTTTACCGGCGGCAAAACTCACACCTAAAGTGTATCTCACGCGGCCTATTGTCCAAAGCTGACCAGCCGTGTGAAAAGGGCGAAACCGCCCCATCACCTCCTTGCCCATGCGGCATTTTGTTGCAAATAAACCCAACACGAAGGTGTGTTTATCCATTCGCCTCCAACCATGAGACGATAGCCTTTGACGACCGTGTTTAGTTAGGTCCGGCATCGAGCCGATACACATAACATGTGCGGTTTACTTGCCATCATCTCCGATTCCTTCTGCATCGAGCAGGAGACACTTGAAGCGGCTCCTCGAATGGTCGCAAGAATGGAATCGCGTGGTCCCGACGGACGTGGCCATTTGCATCAGCAGAATGTTTGGCTTGGACATCGTCGCTTGGCTATCCGCGACGTCGCCGGTGGATACCAACCGATGTCGACCAACGATGGACGTTTCACAGTCGTCTACAACGGCGAGCTGTACAACGACAACGAACTACGAGCTAGGCTCGTTCGTGACTACGGCATCAAGTTTCACACAACCTGTGACACCGAAACACTACTTCAAGCTTTCGCATCTTGGGGTGAGAACTGCGTTGAGCACCTCGATGGCATGTTTGCTTTTGTTGCCATCGACTTCCAAAAACGAAAAGCGGTCGTCGTACGCGACCGGTTCGGAATCAAGCCGCTGTTCTACTCTCGCATTGGAAGCGAGTGGATCTTTGCGAGCAGCGTTGCGGCCATTTCTGAACATCCGCGAGTCACTTCACGAGTCGATCCTGTTGTTCTATCGCACTATCTCTCGACCTTTCGTACCACTCTGGGTGAACGCACAATGTTGGCGGATGTTCGCCAAGTTCGTCCCGCCGAAAGATGGATCATTCAGAACGATTCGGTTCATCGAAGTCAATATTGGCACCTACCAGAGATTGGAAGCAGCAAAGCAAGCTTTGATGACACTTCAGCACGATTCGAGCATCAGTTTCCCAGCGCCGTAAGACGTCGTTGGGTAAGCGATAAACCGGTAGGGATGATGCTTTCGGGAGGCGTCGACTCGGCAGCCATTGCGCTGATTCAAAAGGAGCGCAATCACGAGAATCAAAACGTGAAACCGCTAGCGATCGTAGCTGGCGAAGAAGCGACGAACGCCAAAGCAACTGCCGAAGCAACATGTCTCGAATTCGATGTCGTCGATCCGGACGCATCAAGCTATTGGCGAGCCTGGCACGAGCTAACGAGTCAAACTGGCCTTCCGTGTAGCACACCGAGTGACCCCATCATCTTCCTGTTGGCGGAACGACTCAAGAAATCCGTTGATGTCGCTTTGGGTGGTGAAGGTGCCGATGAATTGCTTTGCGGCTACCTCCCCCATCACGCCATGATGATGGGCGTACAAGGCCGATCCGATGCGACCACTTGCTTACACCAATATTATCGAACCTCGGCTTTGTTCTCAGCCGAATCGAAATCGCAACTCCTGAATCCATGGTTCTGGAAGCAATGCGAAAACGACCAAAGCATTCTAGATGAATACGGACGCGATGCTGTGGATGCCGAAGGCAATCCAAGACAGGGTTCGTCAGCTATTTATCACTGCATCCATCGTCTCAATTTGGAAGGTCAACTCACGCGTCTGGATGCTGCAACGATGGCCGCTTCTTTAGAAGCGCGCGTGCCATTTACGGATCGCCAGCTTTGCGAATCAATGTCACCGGTTGCCTTGTCATTGCATATCAACGCGCTCGAGGAATCAAGCAACGGTGAAACGGCCTGGCAAACGAAGAGAATCTTGAGAGGCTGGCTTTCCAAGTCGCTTCCTGTGATCGCTCAACGGCCCAAACGCAGCTTTCCCACCCCTGTGATGAGCTATCTCACTGGCATCTGGAATGAAAAGTGCCGCGAGACGATCGCCCAAAGCGATTGGCTTAGCGAGGTCTTTCGTCCAGAGGTACTCGCGGCTTCCATCGCCGATCCGAATGCAGCGGGCCTACTGCTTTGGCCAATGATGAACTTGGCACTGTGGCAAAAGGCGATTAGCGAAAAATCCAACGATAGTCGAGCCGCTCATCCAAGCCGTATTGCTTGAGAATGTATGACTGCTCGTTCGCGTCAGCGTAAGCGGGTACACCAAAACGAATCTCATCGGCCGTTTGGTTTAATGCGTCGCCTGGGCGATAGAAGTTGAGCTGTAAAACCTTGCGGCGGTATGGAGCATCAAGACCTTCACCATCCACCTCAAATGCATTGGTCAGACCAGCGATCTCCACCGAGAGAAAATCGATATCAGGATCAACATCTTCCCAGGTAGCCACGCCCCAGACACCTTCGCCGGCCGGATCATTGGTATACGGAATCTTGACGCGAGTCATGTCGGCACTGTTGAGAACTTTGGCTGAAATCTGCTCGCGAATCCTGATCTTGTTCTCAGCTGAAGGAAGAACCTTATCTAAATACGATTCGTTTTTCACATGATCGCGAAGCACGAGCGAAGGAAAGAACCGACGTTCCTTGTAGTGCACCGATTCCAATCTGGTCGGCAGTGTGACTCCAGCGACCTGTTCATCCGCAGGTTGAAGGTCGCCACCGGTGTACCTGACTCGGTAGACCATGTACCAAATCAACTTGCGTTTCATACGACCAGTTGAACCGGGAAGATCAATGTAAACGTGGCGCAGTGGCTTGAATGCGAATTCAAAGCAGTAGATTTGACGCCGAAGGATTGCCTCTCGCGCCATCTCCACGAGAGTCCTCGACGGCGGTGTGTAGAAGGGCTCACCCTCAGGATGCGAATCCCCGCCAAAGGTAATTTCGGGGTGGGTATCCAGCAGTGACTTCAACGTAAGAGGCCCATCGAATGTTTCATCCGGATGAGGTGCCGGTGGAATGACACGGATGACGCCCGGGGCGAAAATCGCTTGCTCGACCCGAACATCAGCCGGTACCGCTGGATCCTGCGCCGTCAGCATAGATGTCTGAAGGATCGCCAGAAACGCTCCGGCCATCCCAACGCGGCCAACGATTTGGGCAAAGCGATTCCTGATGAACCAGGAAGAACATTTGCGAATTGGTCGTAATGACGACATGGAATGCAGCCTGATGTGGCGTTGGCGAGACAAGATGACCGCGATCAGCGTAAATCGCTAGCCGAAAGCGGATCCACTGATTGTAATTCGGTTTTTTCGGGTTTGGTCGAGATCCGAGCCGCAACTTCGCCTTCCTTTGCCGGCATTTCCGTCCCCGGCGCCTTGCTGCTCATCCGCAAGGAATCGGCTAACTGGCTATCACTTCCCGCAAATCGGTATCGCTGGTCAGCCTGCATGGTGAATGTGGCCAGCAACCGGCGACCGGAATCATCGGAGAAATGCAAGAATATCCAGTCGATCGGCACACCCGAAGCCTTCCCGCTAGCTGCGACTCGTAGCACTCGGAGGCCGCCAGCCGAGACGCCCTGCTGGGCCTTCGTCAGTTGCCCCAGTTGCTCGCCTAGGGTTTGCTTCACATCTTCTTGGAAGGCCTCAATCGTCAGCTGTTTTCCTTCAGGCGTATTTGGCAGGCGTTTGACATCGCACTGAGCCACACTGCGATCATCCTGAATACAGCGGAGCATCGCCGACCCCGGAATATCGCTCATGAGTCGCCAATCTCGGGACATCAACGCATCAAAACCAAGCGATTGGCTTTCGAGAGCAAGATACAAGCGATCATCGGCAACGCCTTCCCGGTAACGCGACAACCAACTCTGCGTCTGAGATTTCGAGAACTTCGGCAGCTTAACCGGCTTATCAAGTGGCTTGCGAATCATCTTGATGGTCGCTGAAACGTCCAAGCCAGGTTCGGCCAAACCGACTCCGCGGGTCTCATGGATCGCGAGAGCCAGCCAATCACAGGTGCTGCTTTCGCGATCGAAATTCATCTTTCCGACCAAACGGACACGGGTCAGAACGCCCTCAACACTGCCATCAAGCTGACCTTTAATCTCGAACTTGGCAGCTTGGTCGTCCAACTCAGTCACCTTCACAACGACATTCGATGAATCAACGGAACTCAAGGGCAGCACCTCTAAGAGTTCAGGTGCCTCGAGGGTGTATTGATCGCCAACCATCACCGCTTCCATTGGCAACCAAGCTTCCAGATTCGTTGAATCAACGGGTGTTTCGAGGAGCTCCGACTCATCACGTTCCAAGAAAGCGTCGGTGGCTACCGTCAGCAGCTTGCCCTCATGGCGAACCACATCGATTTCTCGAAGCTGATTTCGAAGCTCATGCGCAAACGAGCGACGGCCAATTGTTCCACTCGACTTCGCCTCATGGAAATAGCGACGCGACCCAACGATCTCCATCTCACCGGCAGAATCCGACGTGTTCCGCTTCACCATTCGGTTCTGCTCAAAATCGAGTGTCGCTTCCGTCTTCATGGGCATCCGCAGATCGATGTCACGCGAAGCGATGGGATTTTTGGCAAGCGATACATTGCCCTTCACTTCAACGGTCATTCTTACCCGGTGTAACGTGGGAACGGCATCGGACCGCAAGACCACGGGATCGATGTCTCTTGCGAAGCCGGTGGTCGCTGAGATCACCGAGCCAGCAAAGAGCCCGGCAAGCACTCGCCGCCGTTGAAAGTGAAAATTCAAATCGTTTTCGGGACTCGAAGAAACGCTGTGGGACAACGACATAGTCTCGACCAGGTACTTGGCAGGAAATCATGAGCGCGCGACGGGACGCCGTCACTCCTTCGTCTATCGTCACGTCCCGGATAACGAGTTGAGTTCGCTTTGGCTCCAGAACGGTGACTCCCAAATGCGTGTGAAACAGGCGGACGGCTGAATTTGCGTGCATCGTTGAGACAGTTCTGTCTCAGTTTGGGCCTCCATGACTTACACCGTTTGGTAAATTTTGCAGAGTGTCCGGTTCAGAAGACCATCCATTGAAAAAAAACTTGATTCACATTCAGGAACGTAAACTCTTGTCTAAAATAGGCTTAGACCCAAGCCAACGATACTTAAGTCTTCAAAACCAGCGAAATTGGCCCGACATTCCCTTCACTCCATCCCTGTCCGACCCGCGAAGTTCTTTTCCTCGTGAAACAATTTCGTTTTCCGGTCGGCCCCCTCCGTGAAGGACGAGACGAACTGCCCAAATTCGTCCTCATCTCTTCTAGGAGCGGTCACACTACTCATAAATGGGCATCACCACCTCAGCCTGGTCGGTTTTGGAAATCGGCCGCCTGTTTCTTAATTCGAACTCAACTAGCCTGCAAACTTGATAGGCATGACCAACCGTGTCAGACCCCAGTGCGAAGAAAGAAATGTCCCTGAAAGCCAACGATGGAATTGTGGCACCCCGGGAAACTTTTTGGATGCAATTTGATGGCCGAAGCGATCTGCCGGGATCGCAGGGATGGAATCGTTTGATTCCGACTCGGTCCTGTATCCATTTGATGGAGAACCTTTTCAATGCACAGTGAATATCGCAACGAACAGTTGAAGGCATTGCGTGACCAGTTGGTTCGCTTCGCACCCGAAGCATCCAAGCTGCAGTACTCAGACAACGCAGAAAAACTCTACAACGAACTTGATGCCGAGCGTGTCTACTCGGCTGACTACCTGCGTTTCCGCGTGACGACCTTTCGATCTGATGAAACTTCGCGCGAAACTTGCATGGGTGTCGACGCGAAGCACGATCTTCGTCTGCTTATCGAGGACCTCACCTGTTCAGCTGACTTAACCGTTGACCAGTGCGATCAGCTGGTTCACATGCTCGAAGACCTGAGCAAGATGTTCAATGTCTCCACAAAAACGATTACTCGCTGGCGCGATGCAGGCTTGGTGAGTCGAAAATTCCTCGTCGACGGACGCAAGAGAGTTGGCTTTCTGCATTCCAGCGTCGAGCACTTTACCGCCAACAATCGAGACAAAGTTCGCCGGGGAAATCGATTTAGTCAACTTACCGACGATGAGCGCAGCGAGATCATTGAACATGCTCGTCAAATGATCCAAAGCGGAATGTCACCTGCCGAGGTCACCCAACTCTTGGCCGCTCGGATGAAACGCAGCCCCGAGACAATTCGCTACACACTCAAGACTTTCGATGCCGAGCATCGGCCAGTAGCCATCTTCCCCAACCATCGAGATCAGTTAACGGTTGAGGACAAACAGCTCATCTTAAAGTACCGCAATCAAGGCACGTCCGTTGCCACGCTATGCAAGCGTTTCAATCGATCTCGTCCTTCGATCGTCAAGGTTTTGCTCGATATGCGTATCGAGCGACTCACGGAACTGCCTCTGGACTACATCTACAACGAGGACTTCGATGATGAAACACGTTCGCAAGAGTACCTCGCTGAGATGCCCGAAGCCGATGCTGCAACGCGAAAGGTGCGTCCACCTTCGGGGTTGCCGAGCTATTTAACGGCTCTATACGAAGTCCCATTGCTCACTCGCGAACAAGAACAGCACCTCTTTCGCAAGATGAACTTTCTAAAGCACAAGGCAGCCACTTTAAGGGGCGAATTGCTTGACGGTGCTAACCCGAGCCCGGAATTGATCGACAAAGTCGAAGAGTTTTATGAGGACGCGGTCAAGGTCAAGAACAAGATTGTTCAAAGTAACCTCCGCCTGGTCGTTTCCATTGCCAAACGACATGTCAAATCGACCGATGACTTTTTTGTCTTGGTCAGCGATGGAAATATGTCGCTGATACGAGCCGTCGAGAGATTCGACTATTCGCGAGGCAACAAGTTCAGCACCTACGCGACCTGGTCAATCATGAAGAACTTCGCTCGTTCGATCCCATCGGAATTCAAACATCGAGACCGATTTAGGACGACAACTGAAGAGCTATTTGTCGCCCAAAAAGACGAACGTGTTGATCCCTACGCCGAGGAAGCGGTCCAACGCACACGACAACGAGAACTTTCGAGGATCCTCAATCGCCTTAACGAGCGTGAGCAGCAGATCATCACCGCTCGATTCGGTCTGGGCCGAGATCAAGAGCCTTTGACGCTCAAAGAAGTCGGAGCCGAGATGGGCGTCACGAAAGAGCGAATTCGTCAATTGGAAGCTCGCGCACTCGACAAATTGCGTGAAGCGGCTGATGAGGTCAATATCGATGTCGAGTTAGGTGCCTGAGCCTAGTGCTTAACTGAGATTCAACATGGCGGATCTCGCTAGAGTCTCTAGAACAATAGGGTCTTTTGTCCTTATCGCGCGCTCAGCATGAGCGGTCGTGCCAGCTTTGATCCTTAGGATTTTCATTCTCTAACCCGACTCTCCTTTTCAGAGAGCCGGGTTTTCAATTTCTGGTGCGTGCATCCCAAGGGAGCCCAACTCTCGCGGAGGGCAACGCCAGACCAAAACAAGACTTCATCTTCACCTCTCAAGCCAAAACCCCTATGCTTATAGGAAATCAAACACCGGCGGCTGTGAAAACATCCGTTCCCATTCGCCGGCGTAGGATTTGAAGTCAACTTCAGTTCCCCTTGCTGGTCGGTTCCGGAATCTAACCGGAATGAGACCCGGCACGCACGAGTGCTCGATTGAACACCCCGCCAATCGAAAACGTGGATGATGATCATCCACAACCCGGCCCCGAGTCCGCATCCACTACGCCTCCGACGCCTCCGCAGGATAGCGTCACCTTGGTGGAAGACTCCCAATCGCCCCAAGACGAGAAGCTGCGGCGTTGCGAAGAGATTTTGGACTATCAATTCCGAGATCAATCTTTGCTCCGCTCGGCATTGACTCACGCTAGCAGCGCCAGTCACCGGCTCTATAGCAATGAGCGGCTTGAGTTCTTGGGCGACGCCGTATTGGGAATGACGGTCTGTCATTGGCTCTATGAAGAGTTTCCCGAATACAGCGAGGGCGAACTGACCAAAATAAAATCCGCCGTGGTTTCGCGACGATCTTGTGGAAAAGCCGCATCTCAATTGGGTCTAGATGAATGTTTGATCGTGGGTCGAGGAGTCACCCGCAATCGCAGCTTCCCTCGATCTCTCGTTAGCGATGTTTTTGAATCAGTCGTTGCGGCACTTTACCTCGATGGTGGAATGGAGGTCGTCCGTCGAAGAATCAAACTATGGCTTGCCGACGAAGTTGGAAAAGCCGTCGAAGGTCGCGGTTCAGCCAACTATAAATCGCAATTGCAGCAGTTCGCGCAGCGTGAGCTAGCTCACACACCACTTTACCGTTTGGTCTGTGAAACAGGCCCCGATCATCGTAAGAGCTTTCAAATCTCGGCTGTGATCGACGGCGAAACGTTTGCACCCGCGTGGGGAAACAACAAGAAAGAAGCTGAACAATTCGCAGCCGCAAACGCATTGGCACAGCTACAAGGTGAGTCCCCGCCATTTGGCAACCAAGAAGACAAAGCGTAGTCACCTTTTTCGAATGGTGGCTAAAACGAATGTGAGTCGCATATCGGGAATGGGTGTAGTGAATCGAGTGGTCAGGCAGCCACAGGTGACACGACAGGTACTGACTGTCGCTCAATCCTGATCGTCATCTTTCTCGTCCAGCATACGCTCGAGCATTTGTTCAAGATCATCTTCGAACAACGCGGCTCCAGCTTGAAGCAGGTGATCTTCGTCGAGAAATGTGGCGGCTTTCCCAACCGACATGCGGATCCGATCATCTCGGAGCAACCGATCATACGTGGGCATGACTTGTACATCATCGAGTGAATCAACTATCGCCGACTGGACTAAACGACTAACCCGCCCGGCAGACTCGTCCCAACAGTCCACATAAAGGTCTTCGCTCACGGTTGGCGAAAATCCCTCTTCAACGAGAAATTGCATCGCATTGAGCTGACCAAAATCACTCACGGGAGCCTGTTCAATCAACAGCACCTCTGAATCGATCGATTTCAGCCATCTGAAGAACCCCCGGTAAGAAGCCATGTTGGAGAATCCATTTCCATCAAAACGACCGATGATGACCACGACTTTCGGTTTCCAGGTTTCGATCGACCGCTTGCGAAACTCGTCATACTCTTTTCGTTGTTGACTGCTTAGCAAGTCAGTGGGAGGTTGTTCCTCAATTGGAATGGGAAAGCATGGTGGAACGCCAGCCATCATCTGAAGTGACATCGGCCAACCACGTCGCTCCGAGATCCGCTGAAAAACATCCCCCCAAACCAATCCATGAGAATCACCAAGAACGACAACTCGTGGCACCCCATTACCGAGACGGATCCCATCGTTTCGATAAGCATCGACGGCAATTTTGGCCTCCCCAAGTTCGACGCCCTCGGGTGAAACGTGCTGAAGCATCTCGTAGCGATACGCATTCGGATTGATGTCGTACTTGAGGCCATTCCACGACGCCGACGCGAACCGAGAAACATCATGGAATGCCGGAGTTCTTGCCAGAAGTGTTGTCACGACCAGCAGCGAAACCATTCCGATAACCACCCAACGTGTTGACCGAACGTGATAACGAACCGGCCGTTCAATCAAATGATAAGACAGCATCGCCAACACGAATGCGAGAATCCAGACAATCGTGATGTACGCAAATTGGCCAAGACCCTCGAGTTCCAAGCGATTTGCCGCAACCCACACTGGCCAGTGCCACAAATACAACGAATAAGAGAGTAATCCGAGATAGCGAACGGGCGCCAACACGAGCAGGCGCTCGACAAATCCTGCGTGCGATGAATCCACAAAGTCATTTGATTGGTCGCGGTGCAAGATCAACACTGTCCCAAGAACAGGAAGCAATGTCATCGACGATAATTCTCGGATCGATAAGAACGCAAAGACCACCATCGCCAGCCCAACAAGTTGCCGTCTAGATCTTGTCATTGGAAGGCGAAAACCTTGCAATTCCAAACTCACCAATGCGACGCCCGCGCCAAGCTCCCACGCTCGACAAGGCAACAAATAGAAGGCGGCTTCAGGATGATGACCGATGCAATAGATGAAGAACGCAAAACTAATTCCGCTCCCCACCAAAGCGAAGGCGGACCAAAGGCGGATAAAGCGATCCCGGTTGAGATAGCCCAGCACAACGATCGCCAGTGGTAACAGTAAATAGAACTGTTCTTCGAGAGAAAGCGACCACGTATGAAGTACGGGTGAGTCTTCGGCCGCTGGTCCCCAGTAGTTGCCGAGTCGACGATAAAACCACAGATTGGCGATGCATCCAGCCGCCGCGGCCACATGGGCGGTATGTTCGACGGCGCGAAAACGATAGTCGGCAACCCATGAAACCAATGTCACGGCGGCCAACATGACCGATAAGGCCGGCATCAATCTTCGGATACGCCGAGTCCAGAATCCTCGAATATCCAAACATCCAGCCTTTTGATCGGCCAGTAGCTTTCCAGCAATGAGATACCCAGAGATTACGAAGAAAATATCGACGCCAAGATAACCGCCTGGCATCCAATCGGTTGTTGTATGGAAAACAACCACCGCAACGACGGCGATGGCACGTAGGCCATCGATCTCGGGTCGATAGTCTGTCTGGTTGCGAATCAGCGGGTCAGTTCGAACTTGCGGACTTCGATCTCACCAAAAGCAAAACTCAGCTTTGCTAAGCGTTTCGCTTGATCAATCCGAGCATGCTCCACTTCGTACCTTCGGTCGTCGAGTACGACACTTGCTCTAGAACCATTCAATTGAACCTGCAATCGATGCCACTTATCTTCGCGCAATCGGGGTAAAGTATCATCCAAGATAATTGGCTTTGCTTTCTGATCGTTTTCCTTGGCCGTATACGTTTGGATTGTACATCGGCCCTTCTCTTGATCTGCCCGCAAGATGACGCGAAAGGCATGTCCTTTGATGGCGTCAAAAGTGAACACCACTCTTTTGCAATCCAAAGGCTTGAATTCAATCACAGCACCAAGATCTTTATGCTCGACCTCGTAGGTAAGCATTGGTCCATGATTCTTAAACTTTTTATACGTCTCATCATCCTGAATCACTTTGGCCGTACCACCCTCGATCTTCCAATCTCCACGAACGGCTTTGCGGATGGAATGTTGAGACGTTTCAAAGTCGTCATCGACAATCACAGTCAACTCGCCAGCAAACGCCGACGACACGGCTCCGGTGGCTAATAGCACAGCAACCAAGGTAAGTATTTTCGACAGCGACATTGGGTCGGTTCTCTCCGGGATGAGTGGGCAACGTTGGCACCCATTCTAGCTTGATCGCGGTACTGACTTAGAGTCTATCTGAGAACCTCAGCCGAAACGCGCTAGCGTCCGGTTTCGACGGGAACCACGGGCTAGCGCGCACGCGGCTGATTGGTATTCGGGTAGGCCCTTAGCCAATAAATCGAAAACCGGACTATCTCACTACACGTTCCCTCGTGACTATTTTGAAGCCCTCCGTTGTCGTTGAGACATTCGCCCCTTCCGCAGGTAGGGTCGGCTAAACGTGTGGGCTTTACGTCTTTGAAAGACGGACGGCTCCAGGGAAGGTAAACCGAACATCAAGAGCTTGAAGATCAGATAGCCGCACGCCTTCAAATGTTATGAAGTGCCTTCCTTTGATGCTGCCGGACTTGCGTGAACGAGGCTCCAGGATGTCTAGGAGATCTTCGCCTTCACTGACGCCGTCGCCGACGAGTCGAGACAATGATCGTGCCGACGAAGCCTGCAATCCAAATCGGTGGCTCGGGAACTGTCTCGACCTGAAGCACGTTGCCGATGATGGCAATATCGACATCCGTAAGATGAGTTCGAATTCCAGGAACAAGAAGGTTACTTGTCAGATTGGGTCGATAATCAAACTTCTCGATGGCGAGACCAGGGCCTGGGTCGAATGGAAAATCGCGATCGCCAGGAACTTCGATGTCGAAATCAGTGAAGGTTCCATTGAACGGAATCTGTGCCCCCAGAAATGGACCACGAGTCAGCTC
>JBCCKZ010000041.1:0-15887 GCA_039027135.1 Planctomycetota bacterium | reverse complement strand
CCTCCAACCAACCCTCGCTCGTTCGACAACGTTCAACTTGAGGTTCAAACTCATTACCTCTTGTTCTCTGAGGCCCGAACACTTGCCCAGAACGGAGATCTTGAATCGGCACGGGCGATGATTGTGAGCATTCTTAACACCGTAGACGAGGTCCCTCGGAACGGTGGATTCTTCAATGACATTGCTGACTTCGTCTTACTTCAACTGGATGATGCTGACGAGGCGATGAAGATTATCAACCGCTCCATTCAACTGAACCCCCAACTGGCGATTTCGTACGCAACCAAAGGGCAGATTTTGGAAAGCCTGAAGCACTATTCCGATGCAGTTGAGGCTTATCGCAAAGCGATCGATCTCGGTTTCGAGCACGTTCGGTTCTATACCAAAGTCGCGATGACCATCCGTTACCATTTGCCAACAGCTCAAGCGAATGAACTGGAAGTGATTGAGCTCCTTAAGAAAGGTGTTGCACTTGCTGTGCATTGGCCGGCGGCGCACGATCAACTTGCTCGCGTACTGGCCAACGCTCGCGATGAAGCGCTTCGTGATCCAAAATCTGCACTGGAGCACGCGGAAGTCAACTTTCGATGGTTAAGTGAGAATGATGGAGAGATAGATGCATATGCGTTCGCCACGCTGGGAATGGCACAATATCGCGTCGGGCAATACGAACAGGCGATCGGAAATCTCACACGAACGTTGGACGCAACAGGCGATCCTCTAGCGCCAATTGAAGTGTTTCTGGCGATGGCGTATTGGCAACTTGGAAACAAGGAACAGGCCGCCGAGTGGTTTTCTCGGAATACCTTCGGTCCAGAGAATAAGATTTTCGGTCACGTCGTTCAGGAAGCCAGTCTGTTGATGGGGCTGCCGATCCAGGCGGATGCTGAGGCTGTAGACGAGGATGCTGAAGCATCGGCGGAAAGCGAGTAGGTTCGGCGAGTCATCGCAGACATGGCAGACGACTGCATCAACGCTGATACCATCTCAATTCATGGGTTTTATGAGACCCGTTTGTCCGGGTGATGCGGGACTCTCTATAGCACTTAGCGAACACCGATTGGAAGACGCTGAGGTGCGAGTTCACGGCGAGTGTTCGGGTGGCGGTTGATTGCCAGCCCGATGCACCGCCCGCATCCTTGGGAGTCACGCATGACGAATCTACGGCGGATCTTTGGTAAGACAGCATACAAACAGAACCGACGCTCGAAGAAGAGAAGCCGAAGAGGCGGTCTGGAGCGAAAGCCATTATGCGAATCACTTGAAACTCGCCGGCTACTGAACGCGGACGTCGGGTGGGTGAAACCATTTGGCGATGCTGATTTTGACCAGGTTCGTGACGTTGCCGTGGATGCAGATAACAACACCTACGCAGTGGCTCGATTCTCAGGAAGCCTCGATCTTGATCCAGATGCCAGCTATACGGACAACCGAGATCTTGTGTCGGTGCCAATTACGGCATACGGGGTAGTGATCACAAAGTTTGCTCCAGACGGCCGTCTGCTGTGGAGCCACGTGGCTGAAGGACAAGACGGAGATCTAACTGGTCCACAACAGGCAACTCCTCGCGACATCCAGATTCAAGACAGCTCAATTTATGTCAGCGGAACCTTTTATGATCTTTGGGATTTTGATCCGACCGATGTCTCTACTGATAGTCAACGTGAGCAACTAGGTACTACCCTCGGGAGCTTTGTGCTCAAGCTGGACGCTGAAACGGGTGATTTTCAATGGGTCAACGGCTTAGGCCTGTCCGCGTCCGCAAATTCTGGAAACGACTCGATGGCGGTTGCGCCGGATGGAAGTCTGTATTTCAGCTTTGATTTACGTGAAGGTGCACAAATCGGAAATGAGGTGGTACCAGCTCAAGCTTCAGCTGATTGGCAAGGAGTCGCCAAGATTGCCAGCGACGGTACCGTGCTTGGGTACGAACAGCTTCTCAGCAGCGGCGATCTGACAAGAGCATCTCTTGAGCTCGTCACTCCCACAAACGACCCCAACTCGTGGCGATTGTATCTGTCCGGCGGGCTTCGCGGAGAGCTGTCCCTCAACGAAGAGTTGGTTGCAAACAATCCCGGCGATGACCGTGATGCTTACCTGGTCAAGATGACAACTGATTTACAAGTTGAACAAGTACAACAATATGATTTTCCGCTCAATCAATCCATCAACTCCATTGCTGCTGGTGAATCAGGCATCTACATCTCTGGTAACCTAAGCATCGATGCATCAGATAACACCGGTAGTTCTCTGAGCGGTGACGACTTCTTGTTTAGGGTAAACACCGACGGTGCGATTCTGGCGTCACAGGCCTTCGGGGATGAACTCTCAAATGTGATCATCTACTCTGTCGAGACGGCAGACGACGGTGTACTCGTCGGCGGGAGTTTTCGTGACACTGTCGACTTTGCCGGAGAAGTGCTGACATCGCTCAACGGCTCAACTGACGGATTTGTTGCCAAACTCACTCCGCAACTGAATGTGATCACAGTCAAACAGTACGCCGGAGCAGGAACAGATATCGTAACCGATGTCGCCCTTCGGTCGGACGGCCTAGTCGCTTTGGGTGGCTCCTTTGAAGAATCGGCAGTGATTCCTGACGTCGGTGTCATCACCAGCATTGGAGAGGATGATGGTTTCGTGGCGGTTGTCAATTTCGACGAGACTTCTGGTAGAAACTCGTCGCCCATTGCACTCGATGACCAATATGTACTTGCCAACCTTCAGCTAGAGGTCAGTGTAGAAGATGGCTTGTTGGCCAACGACTCCGATCCCGATGGCGATAGCGTTTCTTTCGAGTTGCTCACGCCACCATCTAACGGAACGCTTCAGCTCAACCAAGACGGTTCCTTCACCTTTGCACCGAACCCAGGCTTCTTAGGAAGCGATCAGTTCACTTATCGACTCAGTGACGGAGACTTGACCAGTGAAGAAGCCACAGTCAGCTTGGAAATCGTTGAGGAATTGGTCCTATTCGAGGATTCTTTCGAAGCCGGTATTTGGAATGGAAAGTGGGTTGAGGACTCGCAAAACGATTGGTTCCGGTCGACACAACGAGCAACAGATGGAAGCTTCGCCGCTGAAGTTGATGGCTACGCGAACTTGGCGACTTTAACGGTCGCTCAGCCACTTGACCTCTCTGGAATGGAAGCGGCAACCCTAAGCTTTGATTGGCTGATCGAAAGAGGATTTGATAGTGGCGAGTATCTAAGGCTTGAGTTCTTTGATGGGTCCGGGTGGCAAACCATTAATTCCCTAAACGGTAATTCAGATCCAGAAAACACTTGGCACTCAGAATCGATTGCGGTTCCGAGCCAATACTTGGTGGACGATTTCCGTTTTCGATACTCGGCCAAAGTCAGTCGTTCGAATGAAGATGGGAACGTCGATGATGTTCGTTTAGTCGGTCTGTTAAAGAGTGACTCAAACTTACCACCGGAAGCTGCAGACGACGCCCCAACGACGAGTGAGGATAGGACAATCGCGATCGATGTGCTCGCGAACGATGGCGATCCAGATGGCGACGCACTGACTATTACCTCAGTGACGCAGCCTGGCTCAGGGACCGCAGACACTGTCGGTGGCCAAATTCAATACACACCAAACGCTAACTTCCATGGCTCAGATAGCTTCAGCTACACGATTGCCGACACCGCCGGCAATCAGGCGACCGCGACGGTTGATGTGGCCGTAAGTCCAGTGAATGACGCCCCTGTTGCGAACGTTGAAAGTTATTCGCTTGATCAAGATACGACACTCAACGTCGGAGTTCCGGGCGTCCTCAGTAACGACATCGATGTCGATGGTGAACCGCTGACAGCCGCATTGGTGGCGGGCCCAACCTCCGGTTCGCTTACGCTTAATGTCGATGGCTCGTTCAGCTACACACCAACTGCAGGATTCGTCGGGAACGATAGCTTTGTCTATCAGGCGGTTGATACATCTGGAGTCGGAAGTAACGAAGTGCCAGTTAGCCTGCAAGTCGATGCGGTTGCAGCTGGTCCGAATCTGTCTCACGGCGTATTAGGCGCCGTCGGCAGCAACTGGCAAACAGTGTCACTGGGCAAGTCATACACCTCGATGATCGTGGTCGCGACACCGCGTTACAACGACGGCTCGGGACCGGGTGTTGTCCGCATCGACAACGTCACTTCCAACAGCTTCGATGTTCGCGTTGACAATGTTGGAAGCAGCATCTTCAGCGGCGGCGTTCATTACATCACCGTTGAAGAAGGCGTGTATGACGAATCGGGGTTCAAGCTGGAAGCGGTGAAATACACCGAGGGCCAAACAAGTGGCCGGGGTAATTGGCAGATCGATACGAGCTCACAGGCTTACCAACAGTCGTACGACAATCCCGTTGTCGTCGGTCAGGTGATGTCGGCCAACGATCCAGACTGGTCGGTCTTTTGGGCCAGCAGTGGCAGCCGGACCTCACCACCAACATCCGGCGTCTTGAACGTCGGCAAGCACGTCGCCGAAGATCCGGACACGACGCGGGCCGATGAAACGATTGGCTATCTAGTCATCGAAGCGACTCAAGACGGCACGATTGAAGGTTTGCCATTCGTGGCCGGTGTTGGAGGCGACACCGTTCGCGGTGTCGGCAATGGCACCTATCAGTACAGCTACGACGCCATGCCCAACGCCAAGACGGCCGTTCTTGGTAGTGCTGGCATGGACGGCGGAGATGGTGGCTGGGCAGTGCTTCGAGGCAACAATCCGCTACCACCGGCCGGCGGAAGCATCGCCTTATCGATCGATGAAGATCAGTTACGTGATTCAGAGCGGAACCACACCACCGAGCAAGTTGCCTACTTTGTGATTGACCCTCCACTGCAGCAGACCGCGAATCGAATAGAAGTCCTCTCACCGATACGACGGCCGGCGAATTCTGTTTCGATACCGACGGACGACGCGAAAGTCGACGAAGCCATTAGGTCGCTGGTTGACGCTCCGGACAAAATCCAGAGCTTCAGCGTCAACAAGGTGTTTCATGGTGTCAGTGTCACAGCCAAAGACCCGCTTCCCCTCACTGAAGACGAAGTCGTTCTGGAAGACTTAGCATTGCTCGATCTCATCGGCTTCGACCGGTCCTAACGGGCCGGAATCTCTCGAGTGATTCAAAACTCGCGGCGAACGAGTTTCCGCGATGAACTACCGTTGCCTGACTCAAGTGCTGGCAACGATTCAGTGCGGAACTCACCGCTATAGGTTGATGCGATGTAGGCAGTTCGCGATAAGATGTAGGTTATCGGCTCAACATAATGAACTATTCCGACAGGATCGTCGCTGCTAGGGATGTCAGACCAGTTTTCAAACATTGTCTGAGAATAGGTTTGGTGAATCCCGTGGAATGTCAGCAGAATTGAAATGAACGCTCAACTGTTCGACTCTCTTGTTGTAAGGCGAATTCTCGGAGTTGGGATCGTCGCCGTCTCGCTACTTGCACTGATCTCGCTACTTGCAAAAAGCGAAACGATATCAGCAGCCAGTTCCACCATCCAAACGATTGTTGGTGGCGTGCTTCCGTCGGCTTCAAAGGTCACCTTGCCATGTGAGGTCTCGTCTATTCGCGCGGGGGATCCGGTGTTCCTTCATTCGATTGCAGAGGCTGAAGGCTCGACTTATCGGCAGGTTGGTTACGTCCTAAGCCACAGCACGGATGATCGCGAGGTCAAATTACACCTTGAAGGTATCGATGCTTCAGCGGGAATGACCCTAGTTGCCCACCAACAGGAAGGCTCGCTCGACGAAGTGGTCGCAACGATGTTGCCGGCAAGCAAACGCGAACAAATACGACGAAGCCTGGCGATGTTTGTTGAACGCGAGGGAGAGATCGTTGTTGCCCAGATCCAACCGCTGATCGAGCGTAGTCTTGCCGAAGCCGTTCCGATCATCGAGCGGTCCCTGCAAGAATCCCTACGGGCAAACCGCAGCGAGCTCGAACAGATCGCGTCGGATTTGAATAAGTCCGTCATTGATGAACGATGGAGACCATTAGCGAAGGAAGAAATCATCCCCATCGTACGTCGACATGCTGAAGCTACCGCAACTGACATAGGAGAAGAGCTTTGGCAACGAGCCTCGCTTTGGCGATTTGGATGGCGGGCCGCCTACGACGGGCTGCCACTGCCCAAACGCGATTATGTGAGGCAAGAGTGGCAGCGTTTCGTTGACGAAGAAGCCATGCAAGTCATCGAGGATCACTCGGATGAGATCGTTACGGCAGTGCGTGGAACGATCAGCGATTTAATGGCGAATCAGCGTGTTAGAGAAACGATTGGCCAGTCGCTGATGGAAGTATGGCGGCATCCCGAGGCGAAAGCCGTTCTTGAGAAAATTGTTCGCGAGAGCGTGATCGAAAACGAAGAACTCGAAACTCACCTTCAATCGGTTTGGCAAAGCGACGAGGCTCGGACTCGCTTGGCGGTGATCTCAAGTCGTATGGAGCCCGTAATTCGAAAGATTGGTGACAATCTTTTTGGTACACGCGAGGAGGGAATCGATCCTGGTTTTGCTCGCGTGCTACGTTCGCAAATTCTTGGCAAAGATCGCCGCTGGATCGTCATCACCACAGCCCCAACTCACTCTACCGCTTCGAAAATTGTGCAAGCAGAGAGTTTTGAACCGTTTCCCGTTCTTAGAACGGCCCAGGACTCAAGGGCAAGTCTTGATTCGCAGTGATGATTTGCGAGTGAATTGATCGAGCACAACTATTGGCCACGCTAATGGTTGGGAAATCCGCCAATACACTGACCTACCTTTTTGGATAGTGCATTGGGCAACAACCCACTTTCGTAATGGCTGACGCACCTCGTGGTTAGCTTGATGCGTCAAACCATCTACGACCGACGAACGGTCCTACTGCAAGATCATGTCGTCAACGGTCAGTCCGCCTGGAATCATCGGCAGAACGTGCTCTTGATACGGCACCTGAACGTCCAACAGATACGGACCGGGATACTCAATCATCTCGCGAAGGGCACCCTCAAGATCAGCCTTGGCACGAATCGATGCTGCGCCGCAACCGTATCCTTTCGCAATTTGAACAAAATCTGGGTATCGCTCTTCCGCATAGGCAAAACGATCAGCGTCACTCGGCCCAGAAGCCTCCTCGTGTCGGATCGGTCCAAGGTAGGTATGAGCTCGGTTCCTATCCATGAAGCGATCTTCCCACTGAACCACCATTCCCAAGTGTTGGTTGTTCAGAAGAAGGACCTTCACGGGAAGTTCTTCGCAATAGCAAGTCGCCAGTTCCTGGATGTTCATCTGGAAACTACCATCGCCATCGATATCGATCACGAGCGCATCGGGCAAGGCAGCCTGTACACCCATTGCCGCCGGAAGCCCAAAGCCCATCGTGCCAAGGCCCGAAGACGACAACCAAGTCCGTGGTCGGCGAAACTTATAAAACTGGGCGGCCCACATCTGATGCTGCCCCACGCCAACAGACACGTAGGTGTTCATGTCAGCGGTGATATCCGAAAGCGTTTCGATGGCATGCTGTTGAAGAATGCCGTCAAAGTCCTTGTCGTAGGTGAAGGGGTACTTAGCCTTCAAATCGCGACAGTTTTTCTGCCATGCGGAGATCTCCGGGCGACCAACCACTTTGTTGAGCTCGGTCAGGAATGGCTTGACGTCACCACGCACAGGGATGTGAGCGATCTTGTTCTTGTTTAGTTCGGACGCATCGATGTCAACGTGAATGATCTTTGCGTCTTTGGCAAATGCCTCCAGCTTTCCGGTGACGCGATCATCGAATCGAACACCCAGTGAAATCAACAGATCACAGTCTCGAACGGCGTAGTTCGCATATGCCGCGCCGTGCATCCCCAGCCAATCGAGCGAGTGCTCGCTCGCGGGATCAACGGCACCGATCCCCATCACCGTCGTCACGGTTGGGATCCCCGTCTTATCAATCAGCTCACGAAGCTCGGCACTCGCTTCACCATTGATGATGCCACCACCAGCGTAGATGATCGGACGGCGAGATAATTTGATCGCGGCGGCGATCTGCCGAACGGTTTCGCTTGGGATCGCCGGCGGAACGGGGCTGTAACCCGGCAGATCCATCGGTGGATCCATGTCGATATCAGTGAGATCCGAAAGCTGAACGTCTTTGGGCATATCGACGAGGACTGGCCCAGGCCTTCCCGATTGAGCAACGTAGAAGGCTTCCTTCATCACTCGTGGAAGGTCTTTGATGTCGGTCACCAGGTAATGGTGTTTGGTGATACCGCGACAGACTTCCACCATGGGGGTTTCTTGGAAGGCATCGCTACCGATCATTTTGGTAGGCACCTGGCCGGTGATACAAACCATCGGGATGCTGTCGAGTTTCGCGTCAGCAATCGCCGTGACCAGATTGGTTGCGCCAGGGCCAGAGGTGGCCATGACCACACCGACTTTCCCGGTGGCGCGTGTGTAGCCTTGAGCGGCGAACGCACCGCCTTGTTCGTGACGCGGAAGAATCGTCCGTAGCGAGGCTCCGAATCGAGTCAGTGCCTGGTGCATCGGCATCGAGCATCCGCCGGGGTAGGCGAAGAGGACGTCGACGCCATGATCTACCAGCGACTTGACAAGGATGTCGGCTCCGGTGGAGATGCGGGCGGGGGCGGCGGCGTCGGTACTCATCAATTTGCTATCTGGTTAAATTGTTCGGGGAAAAACGAGCTATTTCATCCCCCAAACTAAATCCGAAGCCGAAATTAGGCAATGCTTAAATCTATATGGATGATGGTCATCGTAGGTGTGATGATCGGTGGTGCGGCCGGTTGTCTCACACGTCTGCTGATTGTCAGATTTGCCAGTCGGATTGCTTGGATTCCCGCTGGCCTGGGGGTTTACCTTGGCACCTCAATCGCCAACGTCCTGGGGTGTCTTTTGATCGGAATGCTGGTGGGTTGGCTACGCAGCTTTGAGTCGCATGCCCCGACGCCAATCAGCGAACCACTGCGAATTGCCGCCCAAACCGGTGTGTTGGGCGGCCTGACGACCTTTTCCTCTTTCATCATGGAGGCCGTCGGGCTGTTCGATGAAGGCCGGACGGCAGTGCTAATCGCTTATTTGACAGCAAACCTGCTCGGCGGCCTTTTGGCTTTCCTCTTGGGTTGCGGGATGATGAATTGGTATGCCCAAGGCTGACGTCAGCCCAACGCATGCCCATTCCGCTCAATGATTCGTCTGTTTTTCATTTGTTCGGCCTTTGTAGCGATTTTCGCGGTCGTTCCGAATGTACAGTTTTGCTTCGCCCAAAGCAGCATGCCCGAGGCATCGCTCAACGACGTTGCAACGGGTCGATCAACGAGCGGGAGAGAGACTTGGATTGCCGTCGGTGACCGAGGGACAATCTTGCGGTCCGAGGACGTTGGAGAAACCTGGATAGAAGTCCCCACCGCGACAAACCATCGTCTACACGCGATCGCGTTTTTGGGCGGCTCTCGCTGGATTGCCGCCGGCGGTTACCAGGAAGCGATTACGGGCATTTCAATGGCAGTTTTGGTGGCCAGCAACGACAACGGGCTCTCTTGGAAAAGTCTCGATGCGGGTGACCTTGGTCGACTCACCTCACTCGAATACTCGCCTGATCAACGAGTCTTAAAGGCCAGCGGAGATTGGTCAAATTCCCTGTTGAGCAATCGATTCGAAAGTCTCGACGGCGGCATCACTTGGCAAGTCGGCTTACCCGACGCCCCCTCTACAAAACCTCAAACATCGGCTTCCTCAAATAAGAGGCAAATGAGAGCAGAAGCAACCTCTTCCAGCGGAGACCACCTGGGGGTTGGTATCGCCGGACAAATTTGGATCCGCCGAACAGGCCGCGGTCCATGGACTGCGCTGCGGTCCCCGCAACCACGGCCGAAGATGGTTGTGGTCGCTGAAGATCTAGCAAGTGTTCCCTGGTCGGCAATCGCCCAAAGCATCCAGGAAGAAGGAGCCCTCGTTGACATTATCGTCGCCGAGAAGGTGACCGAAACCTCTCGGGATATGGCGGCTCTCATCGGTGCCATTCGAATCGAAGGCATCGAAGTATCTGCCAACGAGAAGATAGGAGATGCCGTTGGTTGGCTTTTTACAGCCGTTCTCAAGCGGACCTTTGAGAGTGTTTTTGATGTCTCGAGAATATTGCGAAGCCCCAACGAAAGTCTTTTCGTTTCACCAGACCTTTGTCTGTTCGCTACCAAAGAACCTTCGGATTATCCCCCAACCAACTCAGGCGATGCATCAATAAGGACGAGACTCGCCGACATCCCTTGGCCAAGCAGAACTCGCGTCGTCGTTTCTTGGTATTCCAAACGTATCACCCGATCGTCCACCTCGTTATTTCACGCCAACACGCTCATTGGCGATCTATCCCTAACGGCAAGCGAGCTTCAACGAGAAGTCTGGCTGCACCTGGATGCGTCTGACAGACGCCTTCGATTTGGAAATGAGCTTCATCTCGTTGGCGACCTGGTTCAAGAAACCACCCGAGAACAAGCCGTCAGTCCGCTCACGGCTGGCAGACTTATCCCCAAATCAATCACACGAACTGAAAACGCGTCGCGACCAACGATTCGAATTCGCGATCACCAAATGGCAAAGGCACGCCACCGAATCCGCGAACAGCTTTCTGATCCCGAGACGTTGAACCGACTGGACGAACTTGATGCAATCTTGAGGACTTTGCGTCCTGGCGACCGGCAAAGACTCCTTGTCCAGTACCAACTAACACACCTGAGTAAAGCCCCCGGTGAACGCATCCAGGCTTGGTGGAACTGGCTTGCGTCGTCCACTATGGCATCCCAGCCACTTCGTCTCTTGGCCCGTTGCCAAAATCTGGCGATGGAGTTTGGAACAGAAGAACATGTAGGCGACCAACTTGAGCTAAAGCCTATCGAGATCCCAGAGTCACGCCCAACGATCGATGATCGAGTTGTTTCACCATTTCAAGTCCAAGCACTTGAACCCGAGCTCAATGTGACGACGGCGTCTTACACCTCCCCCGCCGTCCCAATCGGCGTCGTCGACCGATCAGGTCTCTTAGCCGCCGAAGATCAACAACGCATTCGTCGTGAAGTTCCGCATGAAGAACTTTCTATCCAACGCCATTGGTTTCCGCCATTTTTGCTCGCAAGGGCACTCCAGTCGGACTCACCGGCTTCGTCACAGATTGAACGCATCGCGGCGGCAACGGGACCTTGGAAAGACCTGGTCTCGAATCCTCTAAAACCATTGAAAACCGATGGGATTCCCGTACTCGATGGCAAGGCGAAAGAGGCCTTCTGGCAGCAAGCCAGATCTCATCGTCCGAACTTGGATGAATTACCAAACTACCGAATCGCGACGGACGACAAGTACGTTTACATGCTGATCGAAGGAACAAGGAAAGACCAAATCCGCGTTCGCATCGATCTCGACGGCGACTTAACGAGCCACTTTTCATTCGGCATCGGATCCGACCAGACAACTTTTGGGCGAGCAGGACGGAATCGCTCGATGAACGCTCGTTGGTATGTTGCCCAACACGATGATCAGTGGGAGCTTGCCATCCGAAGAAAAGACTTCGCCATCAGTGGCTCTCGCAAGTTGTGGATCTCCGTGGATCATCACGGTGCTGACACGAACGTCCAGCTTCCAACATCCGGAGAGTGGTCTGGCTGGCAATTTGATTAGAGTCCAGTCGCTGTTCTGTTCAAACGACTGAAGCTTCGGAGCTCACTTCAAATTCGAAAACTCGCTCGAGTCGGGTCAGCCGAAACACCTCACGAACTGTTTCACCCACCCCAGTGAGCCGCAGCTGAACCCCCCGGGCGCGAAGCCTCGACTGAGTTCTTATCAATTCGTTGAGACCCTCACTATCAATCCGATCGATGCCCGAAAGATCGACTCTCAACTCCCCGGTGGCGTTCTTTGTTCCTTCATCCAACAGCTCATCAAGCTTTGCGAGAGCGTCTACTTCCAGAGGTTTAATGGGTCTAGCCAGCCTACGCCTCTTCATCCGCAAGTTTTCAGGCCTTACCGAGATCGTTAGGTAATGGGGTGGCTCTGGCGTCATGATTCGTAACATCCTACGACAACAAAGTGCGAATTTCGATAATCCGCAAAACATGTTGCAACCGTGAGCAAGACTCACCACCTCATCGCTAAAACCTCACATTCCAATCATGGAATGCTGCCTGCCTTGCCCGTTGCTCCCCCACTATACAAGCAGGCTATCGAGGGTAAAGGAAGCTCGATCGAGCATCCCCATAAGATTACGCTTAGGGGTGTTGTGGCTCCACTGAAGCGCGTTTTGCGCTCAGAATCATCAACCGATTTTCGTCGAAGAACTCGAGATAAACTCCTGAAACTCTCCAACGTCGGTCTGCCGCATCCGCACGAATCGCTTGCACAATTTGCTGTAGCATCAAATTCTCCACAAGAATGATCGTCTGGCCATCGGCACTGGGAGATAGGCCCTTATCCATCAACTCTGGATCGCCTTCCAACGGCGAACTACCGGGCTCCATGTGAAGCCCCGAATGCGAATCGTCGTCAGACTCCTGTTTACTCGGCATGAATGCCCAACGGTCACCCATCGAAATCACCTGACCATCTAAAGCGTCAAAGTGGGTATTCTCCCTCGCTTTAAACGAAGTTACTTCGCTCGATTCAGCCGACAAATGAATCGCGACTCCGCTGATCGTTAGAAAAGTAAGTAGCGCGGCGACCATCCGAGAATGAGATGCTCTGTTGCTTCGTTTCATGACATGAGGCCTGAAAGGGTTAAGTAGGAGGAGGGCCGCCGGGAACGCGCGTTGGGGGGAAGACCGGGGGGAGGGCTTGAGGTCGGTCCATGGGGCGATTCCCGGCGGCTGATCCGCCTAGCCGGCTTGTATTTCGCTCGGCGAGCGTGTGACGCTCGCTCTACCCAGCATGCCGCGGAATCACGAGTGCATGGCAACTGATGACCGTCCCTGATGCCAGGAGGGCCAGACCGATCCATCGGGGCGGTTGGACACGCTTCATCGGCTTTGGGTGAACCGACATCATGAAACCGGACACGACATCGCTGTCGGCGATCGGACCGCTTTTCGAAAAACTGGCGAGCATCCGTGTCGTGGGCTCATTGAGCACGAAGGAATCCACCATTCGAAACTGCACTCCCAGCAAGATCAGCAGGATGCCAGTTAGGAAATAACGGTTGCGATACATCGACATGGATGCAAACCAAAGCAGACAGGAAGAAGATGACGTTCGGAGGGCGAGAGTATTACCTCGCCAGAAGTAGACATCGACTCGGCGGTGTAAATCCTTCCGCATTCCGGAAACTTGTTCGATTGGCGCGAGCTTACCGATTGTGGCGATCGTCTTACCCTTGACCTCGCGTTCGGCCTAGTGCCATCCTTAGCATTGGTTTGTCGCCAATTGGTGCGACTTTTGCGAACTCTAGAAAACAAGATTCATGAGTGCCTCAGCTACCGACAGCGTCAAAGTCCGTCTTCCCGATGGGACGATTGTGTCCCAGACGAATACCGCGACCGCGCTGGATGTGGCGCGAGGAATAAGCGAAGGGCTTGCCCGAGCGGTGATCGCGGCGGAAGTCAACGAGAAAGTCGTTGATGCCCACCGGCCTCTGAGCGACCTCTCTGACCAGGATGAACCAATCTCCTTGAAGCTGCTCACTTCGAAGGACAGTGAAGCATTGGATGTTCTGAGACACTCAGCTGCGCACGTGATGGCACGCGCCGTGATGAGACTCTACAACGGCGTCTCGCTGGCGTTTGGCCCC
Source organism: Planctomycetota bacterium (assembly GCA_039027135.1). GTDB lineage: Bacteria > Planctomycetota > Planctomycetia > Pirellulales > Pirellulaceae > Rubripirellula. The sequence continues at coordinate 2,131 of JBCCKZ010000041.1, read as the reverse complement.
ACCACTGAAGGAGGCTTCTACTACGATTTTGATTTAGAACATCGAATCACCGAAGAAGATTTCCCGGCCATAGAAGCTGAAATCAAGAAGATCATCAAAGCCAAAGAGCCATTCGAACGCTTCAGCGTCGAGCGAAACGAAGCCGTTGAGTTGTGTCGTGATCTGGATCAGGACCTCAAGGTTGAACACATTGAAACAGGCTTGGCCGACCAGGACAGTCTCAGCTTTTACCGCCAGGGTGAATTCGTTGACCTTTGCCGAGGCCCCCACATTCCCGATGCGGGAAAGATCAAGGCTATCAAGATGATGAGCGTTGCGGGCTCCCACTGGAAAGGCGATGTTTCGGGACGCCCACTCCAGCGTCTCTACGGAACCGCTTTTTTTGACAAGAAAGAGTTGGCCGCGCACCTTGAACAACTCGAAGAGGCGAAACGACGTGACCACCGAGTGCTTGGTCGAAAGCATGGTCTGTTCTCTATCGATCCCGAAGTGGGTCAAGGTCTTTGCTTGTGGCTCCCCAAAGGCTCGAGGGTACGCATCAAGCTTGAAGACTTTCTACGCAAAGAGCTCCTCAACCGAGGCTACGAACCGGCCTACAGCCCGCATATTGGCCGCGTCGAGTTGTATGAGACGAGCGGACACTTTCCTTATTATCGAGATAGCCAATTCTCTCCACTCTTCGGATCCGAAGCCGGTGGTCTTTTGGATGCATTGTCCACGCGGCTAGAGGAAGGCAATCTGTCGTCCGAGGAAGAAGAGAAGCTTCTAGCTGCTGCTGAGGTTTTTGGCGTCAAACTCGACGGATATGAACCATCAGATGCACCCGAGGAAAAAATTAAAGCCATCAGCCAATGGCAGGGTGTTCACGAACGCTACTTACTTCGCCCAATGAATTGTCCGCACCACTGCGAGATTTTCAAGGCTGAACCTCGCTCCTACCGAGACCTCCCGCTAAGACTATTTGAGTTCGGCACCGTTTACCGCCATGAGCAAACGGGCGAGCTCAACGGCATGCTGCGAGTGCGTGGCTTAACTCAAGATGATGCTCATATTTTTTGCACGGCTGACCAGGTCGAAGAAGAGTTCCGAAAGACCATTGAACTGACCAAGTTTGTCCTGGAGTCAGTTGGCCTGGACGACTACCGGGTGCAGCTGTCCCTGAGGGATCCCAACAGCGATAAATATGTCGGTAGTGAAGAGAACTGGGAGAACGCCGAGAAGGCCTTACGCCGTGTCCTCGAGCAATCCGGCCTCGAGTTTGGTGAGGAGCTTGGTGAAGCCGCCTTCTACGGTCCCAAAGCCGACTTCATGGTGCGAGATTGCATCGGTCGCTCATGGCAACTCGGAACCGTCCAGCTGGATTACAACCTGCCTGAACGATTTGAACTCGAGTACGACGGCAGCGACAACGAAAAGCATCGCCCCGTCATGATCCACCGGGCCCCGTTTGGATCGGTTGAACGATTCACGGGAATGTTGATCGAACATTTCGCTGGTGCGTTTCCGATGTGGCTTTCGCCTGAGCAAATCCGCGTGCTACCTCTGAGTGACAAATCCATCGGTTATGCGGAGTCCGTTGCGAAACAGCTTTCCGATGCGGGGCTCGACGCCACCGTAGACAGCACTGGAGGCAAAGTGCAGGCGAAGATTCGCAACGCGCAACTAGACCTGGTCAATTACATGGCAGTCGTTGGCCCCAAGGAAGCCGAGTCAGGCCAGCTTGCCCTCCGAGATCGGATTGACGGTGATCTCGGCTCAATGCCCGTTGCCGAAGCCATTGCCAAACTCACTGCCGAAGTCGAGTCGCGCGAAGTTCGCCAGGCAGTTAAGTCGAAAACCTAGTTGGCGAGAGCGTCTGTTTCGGTAGCTCCAAGCTGCCATTGATCATTAGCTCTGGCTTCCAACCAAGATTTATCGCGTCTGCGATTCGACCTCAATCCTGCAGCGGATAGAGGAAAATCCGGCGTCGAACCGAATGATGATCTCGTCACCCAAACCGTCGCCAGCCTTGATCGGAAATCGAAACTCCATCTTGGTTCCGAAGCCACCCGTTCGGACCAAGCCGTCATCAAGGTAGAGTTTTTCGGAGAACATTCCGCTGTTGTCCAAGCGTATCGTGTGGCCTTTGTAT
>JBCCKZ010000040.1:0-16477 GCA_039027135.1 Planctomycetota bacterium | reverse complement strand
GCGAGGGACAGTAAAGGAAGTAAGTTCCACCGGGCATCTCGCACTGAAAGCCACACCCCTGAAGCGTATCAACCAATTTTTGCATTCGACGTTGATACTTCTCCCGAATTCGCTCGGGAATGGAATCATCATCCAGAGCTACGGCCGCCGCCTTCTGGGTTGCAATGAATTGACCACTGTCACTGTTATCCTTGACATCAGCAAACGCTGAAACGATTCGCTCGTGCCCGGCGACAAATCCCATCCGCCAGCCAATCATGTCATAGCCTTTGCTCATGGAATGGACCTCAACACCGACGTCCATCGCACCAGGCGTCTGAAGGAAACTCTGGGGCTTGCCGTCGAAAGTCAACAGGATATGTGCCGCATCATGAACAACGACGAACTCTTTCTCTTTCGCGAGTGCAACAACCTTCTCAAAGAACTCCGGCGGTGCCAACGCGCCAGTCGGTGAATTGGGATAGTTAAGAACCAACAACTTGGTGCGTCGGTAGATATCATCCGGAACAGCATCCAAATCAGGCAGGAATCCGTTCTCTGCTAGCAAAGGTAGCCGAAAGACTTCGCCGCCGTAGTATCGAGTATGGGTTCCAGCGACGGGATAGCCTGGTACGGTCATCATCGTGATATCGCCTGGATTGATGAAGACTGCTGGCAACATCGCATAGGCGGGCTTGCTGCCGATGCAATGGTTGATGTGCTTCGTGGGATCCAGCTCGACACCAAAGTGCCGGTTCATGAATCGAGCAGCCGCCTCCTTGTACTCAGCCGTCCCGTTATCCGCGTAGCCACGGTTCTCGGGTCGATCAATTTCGTCCGCCATGAGCTCGCGAACCCGTGAGTCAGCCATCTCATCGTTCTCACCAATTCCGAAATCCAACAACTGTCGATCCGGATGCTCTGCTAACGCATTTCGCTTGGCACGTTTGATTTTCTCAAATTTATAGATCTCCGTATCCTTGCCGTAGCGTGCTCCACCGATACGTTCGGCGAACAAGTCTTGAAAATAGGGATCAGCAGTTTCAATCGCAGCAGCAGTGCTCATAACGGTGCGGGCTCGGTGTGTTTTTGAATCGATTTTCGAGGCAAAACACGATAGTGCCGAACACCGCTACCTAGCAAGGGCTCCCTCCATTTCAAAGCTCACTGGCATCACCGACTCTCCGGGGGGGGTCTGATCGGCAAGCTGTGTTGTTGGCTCGGGTGACACCGGGTTGGCAGGTCTTGTGGGTGTCGAATAGGCGATATCGAGATGGGTCTTTCCCTCTCGCAAACGTTGGTTTTCTAGGCGACCTTCGATATGGCCACCTAAGACACTCGCGGCATACACGGCGCCACTGGCCGGACCTGCGAACGTTCCCAATGTGGAGCCAACATAGGTTCCGTAGGCGGGATAAAGTATCCGGTTCGCCTCTTCAACCATGGCTGCATCGCCCTCGACGTGTGCGTAGGCCAAGGCATCACGCGACGCGACTGTCTCGTGATAGAGCGGCACCACGTTATAAGCCAACGCATAGGTACCCTGGTATTCACGGCGGGCGAAGTCTTTCGCGTGAGCTCCCTCGTGCAACGCGATGGCTGGAATATCACTGTAGAGATGAATGGACTGGGTGTAGGGATTGAAATTGTCTCCCCCAAAGATCCGCCCGGGCAGCACGGCATCTCGAACCACGCTGTAGAGGCCAAGTGTGTAGCGATAGGGCCAGGCGACCGTCTTGTTCTGGGTCAATCGTTTGAACTCATCCATCGGCGCGTACTGATTCGCTCGCACTTTGATGTGAGGTAGGTGATTGGTGTGCAGGTAATCCGCAACAGCGGCAGTTGTCTTGGGCGAGACCTGGTGATTATCGACCCGACGATCCCACAAAATTATCTTGCCTGGGATCCCGACAACCCATCCAACCGAGTCCAAAACGACGTTGGGCTCACCCACTTCAACCTGATGCTCAACCGTGCTCGCAAGTTCCGTGGGAATGTACTGCGTTTGCGAAACGATTGGCTGGGGCCTCAGCGTCTGGCAACCTGTTGTCTGTAGGATCAAGACGAACAGACCGGTGGTGAAAAATAAGCGAAACACTTCTGACAGCTCTCCTTGCCCATGGGATGGTTTGATGGCAACTGATAGACGATCCTGTGAAACGAAGAAATAGAGTCCTAGAAGAATTCCGTTAGGGAAACACAGACCGATTGGCGGGAAGGCGATAATGGCAGACAATTTGTGATCGCAACCTGCCGAATCAGTTTCACACCATGCCCAACGACTCCCTTTCCGAATCGCATGATGAAGCGGCTCAAATGCGCGCCCGCTATGAGGAGCTTGCTGAACTCGCAGGATCCCTCGCGCATGAGATCAAAAATCCACTGTCGGTGATTCACATGAACATCGATTTGCTCAGTGAGGATTTGGCGGATATCGAAGGCCCACTTCGACAACGATCGTTACAACGGGTTGAGATTGTCCGTGGCCAATGCGAACGGATGGAAGCACTTCTCCGTGATTTTCTTCGTTTCACCCGCCTGTCCCGAATCGATCTGGCGGCTGGATCACTCAACGATCAAATCGAAACAGTCCTTCGAGCCTATCAGGCGCAAGCCGAGTCTGAAAAAATCACCATCGAAAAGTACCTCGATGCGGATCTACCCGCCATCTTGATGCACAGCGACACGCTTCAAGCGGCATTGATGAACCTCGTCAAGAACGCACTCGAAGCCATGGATCCTGGAGGCCAGCTATACGTGCGTAGCTACGTCAAACGTGACGCGGTGGCACTCGACCTCATCGATACCGGCTCAGGGGTGGACGACAACACGGTCCTTCATATGTTCGAACCCTTTTACAGCACCAAGGAAGGTGGCAGCGGTTTAGGTCTACCCACCGCTCGAAAGATCATCGAAGCACATGGGGGTCGAATAAGCGTTCAGAGTGATGTGGGTCGCGGAACCAAGTTCACGCTTGAATTCCCAATTCCAAAACGACTCGGCTGAGTCCAGCTGAAGTTACCCGCTGGCGCCGCGTGTCTATCGATCCAGAGTCGCGCTAGCGTAGCGAAGCTCTCCGACCACTTCCGCGGGCATCAGTCCTCTCGGAAGAACGCGTGTCAATTGCGAAGGAGAGACTTCATCGCGCAATTGCTCCGAATGTCGGCGAAACAAGAACAACCAGACACGCATCGCTGGCGTCGGGCTCGAGGTCGTCCGAATCAAGTACTGCTGGTTACCGCCAGCTCGCCGATAGAGCTTGAGTGCCTCCCCACGCAGTGTGTCGGAATCCTCAACTCCCAGATCCGCCATCGCTTGAAGGCTACGACCTAGCTTGAACTGGGTATGAATCAATCCGGAGCGAAACAAGCGATGATCTGTCGCCTGCCTTGCCAACACCTCAAACTTCGGCAAAGCCTCGCGCAGACGAACGATCCGTTTACTGAGCTCCTCAATGGCTTTGTCTCGCGATTCGAAGTCATCAGCAAACACATTCATGTCGGATAGAGACGTCGCCAGCTCATACTGAATCAAAAGGTCATCGGGGAACTTTGCCACCAAGGAACGTAGCTCATCGATCGACTCATCAATGTCCATCTTTGGCGGACGCGGACCTCGAGGTCGGCGTCCATCTGGCGGGCGACCGTTCGGTGGACGCCCTGGTTTTCGGCCGCGCGGTGGTTGATCAGGTAACGCACGCGACCCTTCTCGGATTGACGCGGCCAAGAGTCTCGCAGCCGATCGTTTCACGTCCTTACCGGCATCCCGATCACCAAGCAGATCCTGAGTAATCTTGATGGTTTTCTTGAGGCTGTCCTTGGTCATTTCCTGATGTGACGGCTGGTCGCTCTCTTCGTTTGGCTCCGCCGTATTCTCTAGGCCCAAACCATATCGCTGCATCTCTTCGACTGGTGGAAAATGGTTTGGCCCCATCCCGGGCAGAACTTTCCAAACACGTCGATAGTGCAAACGTGCCAACTCAAGCTTCGCATTAGGACCTTCCGACCAACCCAACGCATCGGGTTCCGAAAGAGCTTCGATCGTTGTCAGGAAGCGAGCTTCAGCCAAATCGTCCTGACCCTCGAGTTTCAAGGCGATAGCCGCCAATCGGTTAATTGAAGCAAACCGATTCCAGTCCTCATCACTACGGTCCTGGGCATCTGGTAGCCGATCCAAAATGCGTCCCGCCGAGGCAACCACGGAGCCATACCGACCCAACTCAAATTGAATCTTCGCGACCGAAGTGAGCGCCTCTTGAAGCGATCCACTTCTTGAAGGATCGTTCGACTCACGCGAGGCCACTTCGATGTAGTACGGGAGCAGCTCTTCAAGTAGATCGACCGTGGCTCGATCACGTCCCATCACCGATTCGCCGGCGGCCGATTCGTCAGTAATTCCCAGGTGCTCAAACACCTGATGTAACGTCTCGTCGGCGAGATTGGCATTGCGTCTTGCCGCGATTAGGGCATCGTGCTCGCGATTGGCCAACGCCGCGTACTGCCACATCGCTGACGTCATCGTCACCGCAAGCAATAGCAGGCTGGCTGCCGCGATGCCCGCCAAGCCCGCCGCGACTGGGTTTCGTTTCCCCCAACGCAACGCTTGTCGAGTGGCCGACTCCGGTGTGATCGAAATCGATCGTCCCTCCACAAATGCTTTCAGATCCGACGAAAGCTGGGATGCTTCCTGGTATCTACGTTGAGGATCATCCTGAAGGCAATGCTTCAAGATCATCAAGAGATTTCTTGGAATGCCCGAATGACGCGTGAGCTTTGTATTGGCGGACTGATTGAACTTCATACGATCAGCGACGTCGCTTCGTTGCCGAAGTGGTTCACCCGTCAACATCTCGTGCAGCGTCAGACCAAGACCATACAAATCACTGCGAGAATCGGCGTCACCGGCGATTTGTTCTGGAGCCATGTAGGCGAGAGTGCCAACCGCGTCACTGTCTTTCGTCGTGTACTCCATCTCAACATGGGTGGCGACTCCAAAGTCCGTCACCCAAAGCTGCACAGGCCCCTCATCCTGAAGATCACCAACGATGAGGTTGGATGGTTTGATGTCGCGGTGCAGAACACCATGTTGGTGAGCGTGCGAAAGTGCCGAAGCAGCTGCGGCTGCCACTCGAGCAGCCAGCCGAGGAGACAACGGACCGTTTCGGTCGAGATACTCATCTAACCCGATTCCAGGCAGACGACGCATGACAATGTAGTGATAGCCTGCATCATGACCCACACCGTAGATCGGAACGATATGGGTGTGGTGCAAACCAGCGACGATTCTTGCTTCGCGCTGAAAACGTCGCTGATTGCGATGGTGACCAAATGACCCCGGAGGCAGAATCTTGAGGGCAACATTTCGTTCGAGCGTTGTTTGCCAAGCTTCGAACACGACACCCATACCACCACGACCGATGGGATCTCGAAGTTCAAAGTCGCCAAGCTTGTCAGGGCGGTTACGTCCCAAAGAAGCCCAAGAGCGCGCTTGATCAGCCTTTGCCTGCCGTGCCGAGGCAAGTCTTTCGATCAACGGTGCGAGAGCCTGGCTTGTTTCGTTTTCGACGATGCTCATCGTAAGGTGCCCAGCTTATGGTGAACATTTGCGTTAACTTGACTCTCGCTCTGGGAAAGTCGGGCTCTAAGGCCCGGAGAGGGCTTTGGAAGTGTGAAGGAAGAAGCTCGAGGTGTGAAATCCACGCGCGTGAATCCTTCAAACTTCACCCTTCTGACTTCAAACATCACTTGCCCTCCCCGGCCGCTGAAACGTCCGACCTCCCCGGAGGCCAGGTTGGATGCGCGATGGACCCCCAAATGGTGATGGTGATAAGGCCCAGCCATCACGGTTGCACATCGCGTGCTTTGTCGATCGGACCAGGAAGCGCTGTCTGCAATCGTTCGAGCGCACGAACGTAACGATTGCTTGCCGCGGTGACGCTCAGACCCAGCACTTCGGCGGCTTGAGCATTTGAAAGACCCTCGAAACTCCTCAATGCGATGATCTCTTGATCCAATTCTCCTAAGGATTCGATCGCTGCCTGAAGTTCCGCCTGAGATTCCTCGCGAATGGCGACGCCGCTGGGCGAAGTGATGCCCGCCGAGAGACAATCGGCCAAACAGGCTGCCGTGGTCCGCACAGCCGTCTGTGCACCAAGCGGCACTTCGCGGCTCGCGCTCCGCATATCGGTACCCACGTGCCGCCGATGAACATCGATCAAGGTCTGCAAAACTGTCAGCCTTGTCCAAAGAAAGAGACTCGACTTGGGCTCTCTCGTCCAAGCCGAGATTCGCTTGAGAGTAGCCAGGTAGGCCTCCTGCAGCACATCCTCGGCGTCCACGCGGGCCATCAGCCGTCGATCCATTCGAAACGTCAAAAGATGCCAATAAGCGGTGTGCGCGCGGTCGAATAGCTCTCCCAGAACATCGTCGGGATGCTGGATCGCCCGCTCGACGAGTTCGGCGGGCGGAGGAAAACGATCGAAGGGTTCGAGAGATTCCAACGGCTAGGCTCATGGACGCTTATACGTTGCAAAACACGAAAATCCACCCCATCATCGCTTTGCAAACTGCCAGATTAAACCCAGGATACGACCAAATCGGATCGGAAGCGAAAGTTACAAAGAAAATGCGAGGCCAATGATCCGAATAGGCAGGCTGGAGCGTATCGACGATCATCCTCTGTGTCAGACCCTTTTTATCAGTCTCTTCGAGCCTCTTCATGACTTCCGGCGAGTCCGACACCTCAACCAATCCAGTGGATCATCCCTTCCCCGCATCGGTCAGCATCTTGGGTGTTGGCCTGCTCGGAGCCAGCGTCGCCAGATCGATCCGTCGGTACCACCCAGACACCCGTTTGGCGGGATGGGCACGCAGTGAGACGACGGCCCAAAGGCTCGGCGAGATTGGCGATCTGCCGCTGGATCACATCTCAACAGATCTAAACGAAATTTGTCGCGATGCTGAGTTCATCGTCGTAGCATCGCCGGTAAACCACATAGCAACGCTCGTGCAGAAAGCCGCCGATGCTTCACCGCCGGATGCTTCCATCACCGATGTGGGGAGCACCAAATCCAACATCATCAGTGGCGTTCGCAATCACGAAAAATCGCTCGCGAAGTTGATCGCCGCTCACCCAATCGCCGGTAGTGAGAAGTCAGGTGCTCAGTTTGGGACGGCCGACTTGTTCGATAACAAGGTGACCATCATCACACCTCATCACGAGCATGATCCAGCGCGTTTGAATGCCGTTCATGCGTTCTGGCAGGCCCTCGGCAGCCAGACTATCGAAATGAGCCCGCAAGAACACGATCGAGTCTTAGCCAACGTGAGTCACGTTCCGCATCTCATTTCTGCCGCGGTAGCCAAACGCACCACTCCAGCTAGCCTTCCCCTAACGGGATCTGGGTGGCGCGATATCACTCGCGTTGCCGCTGGCGATGTTCCCATGTGGATGGCAATCATCGAAGCCAACCGTACTTCAATCACCCAAGAACTTCTTGGAATGCGAGAAGAACTCGATCACGTGATTCGCTATTTAGAAAACAACGATACCGTTCGTCTTACTGAGTGGCTTACAAAAGCGAAAGAAACCAAGCAAGCGAGTGACCTATGACCATGTCATCGAAATGGAAAAAGATCGCGAGTGTTGCCATAGTCTTTGAAACGACGCTAGCCATCGGTTGCAATCGCCAGATTTCAAGCGCGTCGAATAGTGGCCCATCCGCAAGCGTCGATATCGAACTCGGAATGCAGGCCGATGCATGGGAACGTCTACAGCGAAACCAGATTCAAATGAAACCGTTTTTTGATGAGCCGGGAGATACCGAACTCGGTATGCAGGCCGATGCATGGGAACGTGAGCAACAGAACAATAGTCAATCCTTTGAAGTGGAGAGATAGCCTTTCGTCTAGTCTTCATTTTGACCTTCGCGTCGCGATAACCTACTTTCGTCGACTCACCCACTCGACGAATGTAGCGATCTTCTCGTGCATCATCAGTGCACGCGGCGTCGAATATTCGCGGCCCAGCTCTTTCTCGGACGGTACGAAATGGTGAATGGATTGATGACAATCAACACATACTGGAATCGTAAAGTTCATTCGCTCACGTGAGAACCGTTGCTTAAACCACTTGTTCCGATGACACCGCCGCGGAATCAAATGATGCTCCGTCGTACCACGGCGGTGGACTCGACCGCAAAGTAAACACTGCCCTTCTTTTCGACACCTTTCAGCAGTAAGCGAAAGATCAATTGGCGAGTCATCAACGATCACTAGACATCAATTCTCAGCATCACTTGCATTTGATTCCGATCAGTACGGGATCGTGATCCGACGAACGATAAGGATTCACCTTGTAAAGCTCCTCCGGCCGATACTCCGTGTTGTAGTCCACGAACCGAGGCTCATCCGAGTTGATGTGCCAAACCTTTACGCCAGTCACATCATCCGCAAGATCTGCGGTCGCGAATGCGTGGTCCAGACTACCCGATTGGCCGTAGTAAACGAACGAATGCGTCGCGGGATCCGACGAAGCGGATGATCCCACTTTCTCATGCAAATCAATCAACCCCCGCGAGCGCAACATATCGATGGGATCTTCCTCTTGATAAGCATTCAAATCACCGATCACTAGCACTCTGGAAGAATCCGAATCAAGCGATTCCAGGTAATCACAGATCGCGGCGGCCTGTTGTTTACGTGCCAAGTTGAACGCCGCCTGCCCATCACCGCGATCTTTGTTATCAGTCGCTGCATCCGACGACCCACCTTTGGACTTGAAGTGATTGACGATAACCGTAACGGGCTTTCCACCCGCCGTTGGCTCAAACGCTTGAACAAGTGGCGTCCGAGCCAAACCAAACACTTTGTCATCGATCATTGCCAAATCGCCCATCGGTTTGACCCGATCCGCACGATAGATCATGCCGACTCGAATCGAATCTCCACCTCCCGGTGAATCTAAAAAGTCGTCTGGGATTCCAATGCCCGCATAAACCTCGCTTCCGTGATCCTGATTCAATGCGTCGATCAGTTGTTGTTCGGCTTCCAGGTTGTTTTGAAGTTCCATCAAACCAATCACATCGGCATTCATCGCAGAGATAGCCGATACCAGCTTCGCTTCTTGCCGCTCAAATTCGGCACTTGAGTCGGCACCTCGAGCATTGTTTGAGCCGTCGTCAATCATTGTGAAGTAGTTCAGCACGTTGAAGCTTGCGACCGTCATATCGGCATCACCTACCTCGGGTCGTTCCGGTCGGTCAGCCAAGGTTAAATCGAGGGAACCATCGACAACCAAAAGAAGGTTGCGTCCAGCTTTCACCATTCGTCCGCTTACACCAGCAACTGTCGAACCCACGCGAATGGTCTCAATAGATTTACCGAGCTCGGGAACAAGCAAAGGAGGAAATAGGTTCTGATCAGCAAGCCCGTCATCAACGATCACTACACCTTTGTCGTTATCGTCTTGAAGTTCTCGAATCGGCTGAACGTTGTTTCCACCCTCAGTCGAAGTTCCGGATGCATCCTTATCATTGGGGTCGAAAATGGCGGTCGGCACATAGAGCCGCTGGCGAGCCAACTTCATTTGCCCACGGCGTAGAAGCTCAAACGTATCCACCACGACGAGTTCACCTTTAATCTCCACCCGTTTATCGACAAGTGCTTCCCAATCGACTTCGCTCAGGTCACCTTCAATGACAATGCTCTCGACCGAGGTGGGCTGGCTACTGCGTGTCGACGAACCGGATGGTTGAGAACCTGGGGAGCTCGCTGCGCCATCAGTACCGGACGCTGAGACTGATCCACTTCCCTGATCATTGTTCGTACAACCAATCGCTCCCAGGGCCACCACCGAAAGTAGTGCCATGGCAATCCAAGGCGAACAAATCGTTTCAATGTTACAAATCTTACTCCGGGATGATGGGCGGCGGGAACGATCCATGAATGACTCGGCGATATCAGGCGGGTTCTAAAAACGACTAGTTAAGTCTACCCGGCTACTTCACACAACCATCAAGATCAGCCTGAATAACGGCCTCAACGCCAGGATTGGCAATCTTTCGGTCAACAGCAATCGCGTAGTAGCTTTCACGAAGTCCCGCGGCCACACCGACCCGTGAGAGCTTATAAAAATCTCTGAGTTGAGGTTCGATGATTTGAGGGACCGCCACGAGGCCCATGCCGTGGTGAGCCGCCACTTTGATCATCGCACTGTCTTCAAACTCGCCTCGAACATTGACGTCGATCGAGTTTTCCGAGAACCAACGATCCAGCTCCCGGCGTAGCACGGTATCGTCAGTTGGCAACAAGAAGGGTGCTGATTCCAGTGATTTAGGAAAGCCTGGTTTGTATTTCTGAACCAGTTTCGATGTACCGGCAATAATGACATCGGAGCGTCCCACACGATGGGAATGTGCTTTGATGCGATAGGTTGGATCCAAAGGTCGATCGCTAAGCACCACATCAAGCTTATGAATCGATAGTGCAGAAATCAGCTCAGCCAAGGAGCCTTCATGACAATCCAGTGTGATGAGTTCATCCCGTTTGAACGCCGGTTGCAATAGCTGAAATGCAACCAGTTTCGGCATCACATCTCGCACGCCCACACGCAAGCGTAGTGTCGGATCGCGAGACTCGCCCTGCAAAGACTGAACCAACTCGCGGCCAGTAGAAAATATTTCTTCGGCGTAACGAGCGACCTTTTGGCCTGCGTCAGTGACAACCACACCTCGTCCTTGCTTTTGCAAAAGTTGAGTCTTTAACGATCGTTCTAGTTGTTTGATCTGGCCGCTCACATTTGCCGGTGTCACATGCAAAACTTCGCTCGCGCGTTGAATACTTCCTTCGCGAGCGACGGTGTGAAAATGCAACAGTTGATGAAAATTAAGCTGCTCCACGGAAAATCCGACCGTTAAGTGAAAATTGATGATCAATCACCATTACTTTACGATTCTTTCTCGGAATCAGCCGTATTGTTGAGTAGGCAAACATTTGTTTGCATCATTTCCTCAATTGGAGAGCTCTATCAATGCGTGTTGACCTGAAACTTGGAAAACTCAAGAACGCCAATCGACTTCGAAATCAGTTTCAAGAGATGGTGAGCCAGTCTCTAGCAAAGTTCGAATCGAGTATTCGCGAAGTCCAGCTGGCACTTGACGATGTAAACGGTCCTCGCGGCGGTATCGACAAATATTGCCGAGCCGTCATTTCTCTCGAGGGCGCTAGTCCCATTGTCATCGACGATCGAGATAGCAGCCCCGGGCGGTTGGTCAATCGAGTGCTTTCGCGTGCCGCTCAGAATCTACGTGAGCAAACCAATCGACGAGGTCACAAGGCTTTCAATCGCGGACAGAGATCCAGGCTACGACGCGTTCATCAGACTGACAGTGAACTTTCATAGCAACTCAAACGATAGCCTCCCACTGTGAGGGGCGGACGTTCCAATGGCCGGGGAGGGCTGAGCCAAAGTCTCAAGACACTCCAACACATTTAGAACCATGAAATGAAGGCCGCAAGTCTGGGACTTGCGGCCTTCATTCGTTAGCACCGTTCGTGTACTCAATCAGTCTGCCTGAGCCACTTGCAATGACTCGGGAGAGTCGTCTTCCAAGTCGAATCGATCGAGCTGCATCACCTTGGTCCAAGCGGCAACGAAGTCGTTCACGAATCTCTCGGACGCATCGGAACTCGCGTAGACTTCCGCGATCGCCCGAAGTTGCGAATGTGAGCCAAAGACCAGATCAACCCGCGTACCGGTCCAGATGACTTTGTCAGAACCGTACTCACGAGCTTCAAAGAAATGGTCACAAACCGATGACTTCTTCCATTGGATATCCATCCGAGTCAGGTTCTTGAAGAAATCATTGGATAGAACTCCCGGGCGATCCGTAAGAACACCCAAAGATGACAATGGACCGTCACCTGCGTTTGTACCGAGCACTCGCATGCCACCAAGCAACACCGTCATTTCAGGCGCCGTGAGAGATAACTTTTGAGCCTGATCAACAAGGCCAATCTCCGCAGGCGTCGAAATCTCGCGAGCCTGGTAATTCCTGAATCCGTCAGTCTTAGGTTCAAGCACATCAAACGAGGGACTATCGGTCATTTCCGCGGTCGCGTCGGTTCGTCCGGGAACGAAAGGAACATTGACGTCGTGTCCGCCAAGCTTTGCGGCTTGCTCGATTCCGGCCGCACCACCAAGCACAATCATGTCGGCAAGCGAGACACGCTTGGTCGTTTTCTGTGCGGAATTGAACTCCGCACGAACTGCCTCGAGTGTCGTCAAAACACGCTGCAATTGACGAGGCTTGTTAACCGCCCAACTATTTTGGGGAGCCAATCGCAAGCGGGCACCGTTAGCACCGCCTCGATAGTCAGTCGATCGGAACGTGGAAGCGGATGCCCAAGCCGTGGATACCAGTTCCGGCGCAGTCAGGCCTGACGCGATGATCTTCGCCTTGAGAGCGGCGACATCAGCATCATCAATCAACTGATGATTGACGGCGGGGACCGGATCTTGGAAAAGCTGAGCTTCGGGAACTTCAGGTCCTAAACAACGGGATGCTGGACCCATGTCTCGGTGGGTGAGTTTGTACCAAGCCTTCGCGAAGGCAAGTTGAAACTCTTCTGGCTTCTCCAGAAAACGTTTCGAGATCGCTCCGTACGCTGGATCCATCCTCAACGCGAGGTCCGTCGTGAACATCATGGGCCGATGAGATTTGGAGTCATCGTGCGCGTCAGGAACCGTGCCGTCGGCAGCTGGATCCTTCGGTTGCCACTGTTTCGCTCCAGCGGGACTCGTGGTCAGCTCCCACTCGTATGCGAACATGTTTTCAAAGTAGTCGTGTGACCACTCGGCGGGCGTCGACGTCCAAGCACCTTCCAGGCCGCTTGTGATCGTGTCGCCCGCGTTACCACTGCCGTAGTTGCTAATCCAGCCTAAGCCTTGATGCTCAACATCGGCACCTTCTGGTTCAGGACCGACATGCTTCGACGGATCACTCGCACCATGTGCCTTGCCGAATGTATGGCCACCTGCAATCAATGCGACGGTTTCTTCGTCGTTCATCGCCATACGCCCGAACGTTTCACGAATATCAATCGCTGCCGCGATCGGATCAGGATTGCCGCTGGGGCCTTCTGGATTGACATAAATCAATCCCATCTGAACAGCCGCCAACGGGTTTTCCAAATCATGTTCATCGGAATACCGCTTGTCAGCTAACCATTCACTTTCGGGGCCCCAATAAACATCCTGTTGAGGTTCCCAAACATCTTCGCGTCCGCCAGCGAACCCGAACGTCTCAAAACCCATCGACTCGAGAGCCACGTTGCCAGAGAGAACGATCAAGTCAGCCCACGAGAGCTTTTGACCATATTTTTGTTTGATGGGCCAAAGTAAGCGACGAGCTTTATCCAAGTTCGCATTATCCGGCCAACTGTTCAAAGGAGCGAAACGAATGGTCCCGTCTGACGCACCACCGCGCCCATCAGTGACTCGATAGGTGCCTGCGCTGTGCCAAGCAAGTCGAATGAACAAAGGTCCATAATGCCCGTAGTCGGCAGGCCACCAATCCTGAGAAGTCGTCATCAACTCCTCCAGGTCATTCTTTACTGCCGCCAGATCAAGTTTTTTGAATTCGGTTGCGTAGTCAAACTCTGCATCGAGTGGGTTACTCTTCGCGGAGTTCTGGTGCAGAACTCGAAGGTCCAGTTGATTGGGCCACCAATCTTGAATCGTCAGGGCGTCTGACATATCCGGAGCGGTCGCACCGCCTGGAGACATCACTGGACACTTGGCCAGAGCATCCGCACTTGCGGAGGTGGAGTCGGTCTTTGAATCCGGGTTGGGTTCCAACGCCATCAAAAGGGGCGTCGCCATCGCGACCCCAACGACAGCAGCAATCGACTGCTGAATGACTAAACTAAAACGACTCCTCGGCGTCACTCGAGAGACGTGCGGAAAATTGAGTTCCATGGAAGATTCCTGGCTTGATTGGACTGTGAACACGTTCCCATCTGGCTGGGTGCTTTTCTGACACTCTACGGCTATTAGGGTGGAGATCCCAATGATATTCTTCGATAGTTGCCATGCACAAAATGCATAACAGCCTCTTTGCTGGCTCTAAACACTTGTATTTTCAGAGATGGACCGCCCATGGACATCGATCAACTTCGCAACTTCACCTGTGTGGCCGAATGTCGCAACATCACGGCAGCCGCGGCCAAGCTACACCTTTCGCAGTCCGCCCTGAGTCGATCGATTCAGCGACTCGAAGAATCTGTCGGCCAACCACTGTTTCAAAGGAAATCTCGATCGGTGGAATTAACGGATGCCGGGCGTCGTTTCCAGACGGCATCGGAGGAGATCCTCCAAGTCTTGGCGGATGCTCAATCCGCTATCAATGACGACGGTCGGACTGGAAAACTTCGGATCGGCTCGATTCCGACGATCGCTCCCTATCTCATGCCGGCCCTTTTGCGATCGTTCAGCGATAGCTTCCCCGAAGCAACGGTGTTGCTAACGGAAACAACAACAGACGAACTCGTCAAAATGTTGCAACAGGGCGACGTCGACTTAGTAGTCATGGCTGAGCCCGTTTCCGCGAAGCATCTTGATTTGAAGAGACTTTTCAAAGAGGAGCTGTATCTTCTGCTACCTGTGGGACATGAACTATGTGATCGAGATTCGATTACATTCCAAGACATACAGAACGAATCATTCGTGATGCTTGATGAGGCTCACTGCTTATCCGAGAGCATCAACACATTTTGCCAACGTGGATCGTTCTTGCCCGTTTCCGTTGAACGAGCAAGTCAATTGGCAACGGTTCAAGAGATGGTATCTCTTTCTCATGGCATCTCAATGATCCCCAAGATGGTACGTTCACTCGATAATAGTCCCCATCGAGTCTATCGATCGTTTGCCGATCCTCGCCCCGAACGATGGATCATTCTCGGGACTAACCCCTATCGTTTTCAAAGTCGTCTGCTACAGAAATTCCAAGATCATGTGGTCGATTTCACTCGATCGAGTGAGAATTAGCACCGATCAAACCGACACGTCGTGGACCTTCGAAATAGTAACTATTGATAAGCCGATACCCACAAAAGCGATCATCCACTAGCAGCGTGTTGATGTTCAACTCGCCGCGTTAACGAGGTACATGATGCCTTCCCCTGCTGACGCTGCGGGTTTCGATTCTCGCTCAGGTATCTTATCCGCTGGAAATCAACAAGCCGCTACGCGATCGTCCAACCACCATCAACGACTAAGGTATGCCCAGTGATGAGTGAAGCCGCTTGAGACGCAAGAAAGATTACCGGTGCCGATATATCTTTCGGTTCAGCCAATTCATGCCTGAGCAAATTGCGCTTCCTGACTGCATCAGCAAAAGCCGGGTTCTCTTTCATCGCTTGCGTCGCCATTGCCGAACGAGTGACCGTGGGGGCGACGGCGTTCACGCGAATGCCATACTCCGCCCATTCAGCGGCCAGTGTACGAGTCAGGTTATTCACGCCGGCTTTCGCACCACTGTAGGGGCCACGTCCCGGGGCCCCAACCACGCCGGCTTGGGATGAAATATTGATGATCGATCCTCGTGTTCCCGCTTGAATCATCTTCTTGGCAACGCTCTGAGAACAAAAGAAAACGTTCTTCAAGTTCGCATCAACGATACGATCAAATGTCTCTTCGTCGTAATCTAATGCAGGACGTTGTTGGTTGTATCCCGCATTGTTGATCATCACATCGATTCGTGAGTAATGACCGTCCACAGCAGCCACGAAACGCTCGATCGATTCAACATCCGTTACATCCAATGGATACACAAAACACTCTCCGTCTTTGCTACGGATTTCCTCAGCCAGCGATTCAAGTTCCGGCATTGTACGACTGCCCACAGCAAGCATCGCACCAGATTGATGAGCATCGAGCGCGATCTGCCGGCCAATACCGCGACCAGCACCCGTCACCACCACAACCTTCTCAACCAAGGTAAAACTATCTAATGTTCTCATCTTTGTTTGCTTTGCGACTCGCGAACTAGTGATCACATACAGTATTTAGAAATCACTGCGAAGTTCTATCCCGTCAGGCTACCAAGCGTTGGCCTGATCGACGGACGTCTCAATAACAGCATCAGGACCAAAAAGAAGGACGCCGCCCACGATATCGTGAAGCGACGTCCTAGAAATTCTTCCGCGAAAACGACTATTTCTTCGATGCGACAGAAACCGGCACCGATCGATAGTGGCTCGGCTGCATGTTAAAGCAGCCTTTACCTTGAGTCATCGATCGCAATCGGTTGGCATAGTCGAATAACTCAGCCAATGGCGCGGTTGCAGTCATGATCAGTGATTGAAATGTCGAAGTCTCGGATGACATGATCAAGCCTCGATGTTGACAAATGTCGCTGGCGACCGAGCCCTGAAATTCCTCCGGTATCTCGATCTCCAATTCCATCATCGGTTCCAATAACTCAGCCTCACACTGAGGC
>JBCCKZ010000039.1:0-16643 GCA_039027135.1 Planctomycetota bacterium | reverse complement strand
CCGCGAAAGAGTAGCCGTGGTTCGACATTCGCGATCGACTTGAGTCGTAGAGTTGCCTGTGTTTGCTCTGGATCGAACAAGCCTTCAAGGTCGCCGATAATATGGAGTTCAGCTTGACCGCGGGGGCGGTTGGCTACGCGGGCGACTTTGAAGGCTTGTTCGATCCAGAGCAAACACAGGCAACTCTACGACTCAAGTCGATCGCGAATGTCGAACCACGGCTACTCTTTCGCGGCCGTCTATTGAGCCCCAACGGAAGACCTTTAGGCGGAGGAATCGTTGAAGTGGGTTCTGTTCGCCGAGGTTTTCGCACATCGAGCCCGCCAATCGGAATGACATCGCTAACCGTCACACGTGAGGACGGATCATTCGACATCGTTTGCGTCGCAGGGGTGAGCGACTTTCAGCTTAAGGTGAAATCCGTTGGATGTTGCGACGCGAGCTTCACTGACCTGCATCCTGGCAAGGCCCCCAAAGATCTCAGAATGACCGAGGGAGCGACAATCTTTGGCAGAGTGGTCAGCGCTGGAATTCCCGTATCCAATCTCAAGATTTCAATCGTTCAAAAGAATCTCGGCATTGGCTTAGCGCAAACACCTCTTGTGATCTCGACGAACACAATGGGCTATTTCATCGCCGATCGGCTGCCATCGGACCGCACCTACATCCTAGCTGGAATTCCTGGGCAAGCCGCTCGTCATAGCATCCCAGCGATCGAAACATCAGCACCGAAGGATGGATTGGCGGCTGATCTTGGAGACATCCAAGCTGAAAGAACAATTCCGCTCACCTTCACTTTTGGAACCGTCGACGGAAGTCCGCTTCCTCGAAAGATTGGTTTTTGGCTATCACAACCAGGGACGTGGGAAGGATTCAAACACGAGCTCGACACATCGAAAGGACGAACGATCCATGTGCATGGCGTCAACGAGGAAGTCTTCAAAATCTCGATTCGTGCACAGGGCTACAAAGTCGACTCGAGTGAACCTTTCTTGCAACAAGACATGAATGGACAGCACTGTCTTAGGGCCGAACAGCCTACGACCTACAAAATCTTCTTGAAGAGCGCAGTTCCAATTCCGCTTCCGCCAAAGGAAGCCGCCTGACCAAGGCCATTGCTGAGCTTGACTGCACTTCTTGGCTAGGACGTATCGCCAGGGCTCGAGTTTCTTCGATTTATTATTCGAAAATCAACCAACGACCTGACCTCTCGTGAGCGAAAGCGGCAATCCCATCGGTGTACCCGTCAATTGATCAAACGAATTCGTTTGAATCGGCCCCTTTGGAGACTAGCTATGCTTCGCTTCGCCCTTGCCACACTTTTGGCAATCAGTTCAACCAGCCTCATACAACCGATGGTCGCTAACTCACAAGAGGGTGCCGTTCGAAAGAGAACTCGCCAACAAGGTGACACTGTCAAAGCTCCTGTCTTTCCGGAAAAATTCAAAGGTCATGTCGTCATGGATGCGATTCTAGATCTTTCTATCACCCAAATGCTCGGTGGCGGTGATCCCTTCGAAGCACCGTTGAATGACGACGGTACACCGATCGCCGATTGGCAACTTGAGTTCGTCGTGAAGAAAGATGGTGGCGTCCTTCCAGGCACGACGAGATTGCAGATTGATCCTCGCTCGAAAACACAAGGATCCGAGTGGGTTCGGATCCCCAAAGGAATCGTGCTCATTGGTCTCGAACTCAGGGCGAACGGACAAAGCTGTTGCGGTGGCAATCTCATTAAGGCTTCGGATGATGCAGAACAAGTGGGCCCATTTACCGATGACGAGCTGGACCTGATGTGCGGTGAAGACTGGATCATCACCTGGGAAGAAGATGCAAATGGCAACGAGATCCCAGGGACAAGTGAATTGTATTGCGGCAGCGTTGTCGTACCCTGGCCGTGATTCTCAAGATCGTCAACTGAGAGATCCTGTACCGTTAGTGACGACGTCTCCCTGGAACCATGGCTGGGGAGACGTTTTCGCTTCAGTCGTTTGTCTGCTCCACACTTCATCTCACTATCAGCAGGACGATGCGATACCGATTATTCTCTTGTTTGCAAACACCCTTCAGTTTGCCTTATCGAGTTTTCGGAAGGGGCAATTCAAACCAATCAGTGGAATAGATAATCCATGTCACTCAGATGCCTCCAAGTCACACGTCAGTCATGGCATCGGATTTTAAAGCCATCCGTTTCGTGCGATTTGCACCAATGTTTCATCTCATTCAGCATCACCGCCTTAGCCATATGCACATTCGCTTTGACGAGTAGCGAGGCGAAAGGCAATGGCCCCAAGCACATCGTGTTGGTGATGGCAGATGATCTTGGCAACGCTGAAGTGGGCTATCGCAACCACCCGGCCATCAAGACGCCAAATATCGATGCACTCGCAGCGGGTGGCATTCGGTTGGATCGTTTCTACAGCGGGGGTCCCACATGCAGTCCAACAAGAGCATCAGTCCTAACAGGAAGAACTCACGAACGCACTGGAGTATTGCAGCACGGATATCCACTCCGACTTCAAGAGGGAACATTGGCAGATGAGTTCAAGCGATTAGGTTATGCCACCGCCCATTTCGGCAAGTGGCATCTCAACGGACTACGCGGTCCAGGGGTCCCTGTTCTGGGAAACGACCTGAGACATCCGGGCAAATTTGGATTCGATCACTGGTTAGCGGTGACCAACTACTTTGACATGAACCCATTGATGTCTGAAATGGGTACCTGGAAGGATTATGAAGGGGATTCATCGGAAGTCATCGTGGATGCCTATTTGACGTGGCTTGAAAGGCAACCCAAAGAGAAGCCAACATTCGCGCTAATTTGGTATGGATCACCACACAGTCCCTTCTTAGCGGATGACTTTGACACGGAGGGGATGAAGGATTTTCCCGACATCGATAAACAGTCTCTGAAGCACCACGGTGAAATCGTCGCCATGGACCGCTCAATTGGAGCACTCATGAGCGGGCTCGAGAAACTTGGAAGCACTGGAGACACCCTTGTTTGGTTCACCAGTGACAATGGAGGCCTTCCCAGGATGATCCCGAATAGCACGGAAGGCCTGCGAGGGCACAAAGGCTCGCTCTATGAAGGCGGAATTAGAGTGCCATGCGTGGTTCATTGGCCATCAGGAATCGAACCAGGATCCATAAGCGACTTTCCCGCAGGAGCCGTCGACATTGCTCCCACGTTGATTGATCTTGCAGATTCAGAGCCGCAAGCCTTGGTAACGCCGACCGACGGCATTTCGCTCAAGGGAGTCCTCAACAACCCGGATCAAATTAAGCGACCGCTTCCCCTTGGATTCAGCTTTGGGAACGGTGCTGCATTGATCGACAACGACTTGAAGATCATTCGATCGAAAAACGATCGATTCGAGCTTTATGACTTGGCCAAGGACCCAGTCGAGTCATCGAGCTTGATGAACTCAGAGACAGCTCCGATTGACCGTATGAGAAACAATCTGATTGAGTTCGAGAAGTCAGTCGAGCGAAGTCTCGCGGGTGATGATATCGGTGTGCCTATCGATGAGAATGTCGATCCCAAACCGCAGTTTTGGCGGGAGCGGCCCGAGTATGTTTCCGAGCGATTCAAACGCCTTGATCGACCTGAGTACAAAGGCTGGTTCGAGTCGAAACCCAAGAAGAAGTCGAAAGCCGCCAAGAGATGAATTTGTCCCGCTATCTTGACGAGCCCGAACCCGAATCGTAGGCTTCGGATCTTCAAACGCGGTGACTGTAGCTCAGTTGGTTAGAGCATCGGATTGTGGTTCCGAATGTCGGGGGTTCGAATCCCCTCAGTCACCCTTAGACATCACGATAAAAGCCGAGGTCACTATTGCGACCTCGGCTTTCACTTTTTACCGGTAGGGCGTTTGTTCGTGGCTATTCGGGACGACCACCACGACGACCGCCTCCTTCACCGCCGCGACCGCCACCTTCGCCACCGCGGCCGCCGCCACGACCAAAGCCACCGCCTCCGGGACCACCACGACCACCGCCAGGACCACCGCGTCCAAATTGAGGCTGAGGCATCTCGAACGGCTCGCCGCTCTTTTCCTTGTATTTTGATCTTTGATCTTCGGACAATACAGCCAGCATCGATTCTTCGGCTTCGTCCCGAACCGACTGGATCAATTCACCGATCTTGGAACGATCTCGTTCGCCACTGCTAAATACCTCCTGCATCTTTGCTTGGATCGAAGACCGAATGTCTTCGGTCGCCGCAGTCAATTCATCAACCTGCGCCTCGGTAATGCCGAACTCATCCTGGAGGTCTGAGTCCGTCATCAGCCCGCGAAGGCCGATCTGTTGGAAACTGATCTGATCCAATCGTTCGATCTGGTCCGGCGATAGAACCTCTTCAAGTTGTGCGCGAGCATCCTCGGCTCTCTTCTTAGCCTCTTTCTGCAGGTCTTCGAAGTAGGCCTTACGCTCATCTTCGTCCATGTCTCGAAAGTTACCCGATGGCCGGGTGGATCCACGACCCTCGCGGTTCTCAGCCATCTTCTCGAGTGCCTCTTCTTGATAGGACTCTAATTCGATTTCCTCTCGGACCTCAGGGATTCGCAAGAGACTCTGGATGCCTCCACCACCAAATCCGCCGCGGCCACCGCCGCCACCGAATCCGCCACCGCCAAAACCGCCGCCACCGAATCCGCCACGGCCACCGCCGCCGAATCCGCCACGACCTTCGCCGCCACCGAATCCGCCGCGGCCACCGCCACCGAATCCACCACGGCCACCGCCGCCTCTTTCGCGGTCTCCTCGTCCCCTGGCGGAACCTTCGTCCGCGTCGGCGGAGTCCTGGGCTTGGACCAACGATGTTGAGTTCCAGGTGGGCAACGTCATCGTGGCGACGGCCACGCCCACGCTAACCCTGAGCGTGTGGGAACCAATAACTGAAAACAATCCTCGCAACGCGGCTTTCATCGAGAACCTCAACTGGGATGAAAATGACAAGCAACACAGGGGACACAACCGACCCGTGCTTCGGATCTCATTAAACCCAGCAAACCGACGACGGTTTCGTGCTGAGGACGCAGAAAATTCAGGAGAAGTGAACATCGCGAGATCCACTTCCTCCACCACTCATCGTTAACTGAATGGGGAAGCCCGGCGGCGGTCGTGGCTGAGACCTCGAGGCTGCCCAGGCATCGAAGAATGTGCGTCAGCTTATTTCATGCTGGGAAGTCGGCGCCGACGAGTCAGCGGCAACGCTGGCGGCAACTCAACACAATGCTCTTCCTGGTAACGACGACGCTCGACAGGGGAGGCGTAATACTGCAACCACGTCGCTGTGTCCTCCAGACAACGCCATTCGAGCCATTTGCCCGGGACATCTACCTTCTTTTCGCAACTGGTCAGGATGTCCCGAAAAATGATCGTGTAGAGCTCACGATCATCGAGATGGTCGGTGTACCGAAGAAAAATCTGTGCCTGAGCGAGTTGATGAACCGCCTGCGATAGTGCCTGGGCCAATTGGTGGTCATCGAGCGATTCGGGCACCGAAAGCCGCAAAGGCGGATCGAACCACTGAGCGATGGGGAGTGCTGGAGCCCTCTCCCACGCCAAAATCGACTGCAAATACTCGTTTTCACCCTGAAGTGTCATTCGGACGGCGGTTGGCTCGATGGCCTCGTCCCGATACGGCTCCAACTCGTCTCGAAGTCGCGCATTGATCATCATCAATTCGACCTGGTCGACCTCTGAACTCGCTTCGCCGTGATCCATCCGGTTCCTCGAACCTACTCTGTTGCCTTCGTGGGGAAAATGCACGGTTCGATCGTATCCATCGCAAGCCGCGACTCAACCGCCGACATGACCGAAATGGCCACTTTCGAGCAAAGTTCACCAGTCCTATGTCGGCTCGACCGTTACGAGCCGAACGCTTTACCGCGAATGGGGTTCCTTCAAGGCAATGCTAACTGATCGGCCGCCCAAATGACCATGCTTTGACCGCTCGCTTGGACAAGCCGCTGCAAGTCGTCACCATCATGAATCGCAGCCATGCCGAAACCCTCGACGACTTCATCCTCAAGATCGCTGCGAATGTAGATCGAATGATCTCGGCACCAACCAGCAAGCTTGCTCAACGCAGCGGCAACAGGCCTGTGAGGCGGGAACGTGATCTCAGCAGCATCGTCATCCTGATCGGCACAAAAGGAATGATCGTTCTCGTCATGCGAATCGATGGAGGTCCAAACCACAATCACGCCACCGGCGTTGGTTCGGGATGCCGCTTGCCCAACTGCTCTGGCCACCGAGGGCCAAGACTGCTGGTTTTCACCGCCACTGAGAGTGACAATCGTCAGATCCGATTGACTGCCTTCAGGTGGCTCGTCTTCGTCATCAACGGCATCTCCTCCATGCGTCCGAATATGTTGTAATGCCCCACCAGACAGAGGCTCTCGACCGACCGTCGTGACTTCAATTTCGCCAACGCCTCCAAACTGATCGGGCTTGATCACCATTTGCACCATGATCCCCAAAGACCAACCAATGCGGCTCTGTTCTTCGGTGAGCTTCCCACCCGTATCATGAAATCGCTCGATCGTGGCCGTGTCCACTAACATTGGAAACAATAGCGTTGGATCGCCGTGGTGCTGATCAAGCGTCAAGGGAATGACCATATCAGCGTCCCCCAAAACTCGGGGCACATAAACAGCCTCCGCATCGATGTCGGCTTCCAGATAACGAAGCTCTTCGCGTTGATCACCACGGTGAACGTGGACGGTCGCGTCGCCTGCCAGTCGTTCTTGGATGCCCCTGACCAGAGATTCCCCGACCTCGTCCCAAAGCACAATGTCGATCCCCGCGAGCTTGCAATCTCCAAAGAAATCAACGATGCCAAACAAAATGTCACTGAGATTCGGAATCCTTGGGTCGACGGCCAAGGCCAAACGATCTCCTTCGATCACGCTCGCATTTAATGGTGGAAAGTCCAAAGGATTCGACATCGCCCCAACAACTCGATCACGCAGGTTGCCGCTTTCGTCAGTTTCGGACGGTTGCCTCCGGGGATCAAACGGTAACGATGGCAGATCACCAATGACTCTCAACAGCTCTGGATATTGTTCTCTCATGTCGCGGATCACGCGTTTGCTAACGGACGAAGCCCAGCTCAATCTGGAGTCCCCATTCTCCGGACAAGCCATGCGGCGACAAGCGTGCCAAGGACTATTTATTCTTTTCGCCGTCTTTGGCCCTGCACCGATGTCACTGCTCAGCACGACTCGGCCAGTCAGAGCAGAAGAACCGATCCCCGAGAATAACCCCAAAGCCCGGGAGTACGTCCGAGCCTGCCTGCAGCGTTATCGTCGCACCAACTCCTACAAGGATGACGGACGCATCCTCATCCGAATCAACGAAACGACCTCTCAGACAGCATCACCAGGAGGTGATCAAACAGGGGTCATCGAACGATCGGCCCCGATGAAAACTTACTTCGATCGTACAACGCTTCGCATCACGGCTTACGACGTTCGAATAGCGGTTGAACGTGGAGAACTTCGAAGCTGGTTGGTACCGCCTGATTCGATCGACACCAAAACTCTCGAGCGAAACGACACATCGATCGACCTATTTCGCCAGATCTCGGTGAAACGACTTTCCCCTGGAAGGCTACGACTCGATGAGCTGTTGCATGACCCCGTTATCGCTAATCAACTTTCGGCTGGCTTAGCCGGCCCACCGATCACACTCAGTTGGCTATTCAGTGAAGGAGACATCCTGGAAGAGCCCAGGGATTCTCGCTGGTCATTCATCGGCCGAAAGAACATCGATCAGCTTTCTTGCGTCGGCGTCAGCGTTTCCTCAACAGGCCAATCCTCAACGATGTGGATCGATCCCGAAACCGGTATGATCCGGCGAATCGATCTTCCACCCGGCAAGCTGGGTGCGGCTGATTTCGAGCTCAAGATCGATCTTCGCGGAGCCACGTTTACCGTGCGTGATCCACCGCCACCCTTGGAGCAATACCCAACCGAGTGGTTCAAAGCAAACGTGATTAAAGTGGATCAAATACTCATCCCGCCAGCTCCGCTACCTAGCCAAATTGGTCGATCACTCGACTTCGTTAGACCGGGCGTGATGGTTGTGCTCTCGGGAGACGCCGCCATGATCAAAGCCAGTCGCGAAACGCTTGACTCACTGAACCTGAAGGACTCGGAAATTCAAGTTGAACGCGAGGGCCAAACCTCTCCAGGCATTCACCTGATTGACGGCCGACGCCGACTCTTGACGTCGGCGATTCCTCAGGATCAAACGAGCTTTGCGATCCTCGCGTCGATGTTAGGTGACCTCAAAGCCGGTGTTGATGTACTCAGTCGCCTCCGCGTTCAACATCAGGAAGCCAGGGAACTCTATCGAAGGCAAATACCGCCGCTTGCAGGCGTTGAACGCAAATAGCGAGTCATGTAATGCCTTATCCTCACGGCTGGTAACCGGTGCTCATATTCTTGAGCACGGCATCCAACAGCTCCTTTTCCGAAACGGCGCCGTTGTGGCGATAAACCACCTCTCCTCCGGGCGCGACGAGAATCGTATGAGGCTGTGGACCTTCCCACTGCGGATCGAGTGCGTTGATCAAATCATCCATGCTCGCCTCGGTGTAGAGATAGTTGTTGGACGATCGTCCTTCCGCCTTAAGCGATGCAGCAAGCCGCTTCGGCAGAGCCGCCTCCATGTTGCTGAGGAAAGAACGGACGCGTTCTTCGTTCCTTGGCAAATCTGTACTAATCGTGATCAACTCGAACGGCCGAAGTCCCATTCGCTTTGAGATCGAAATCAATCCCGGAAACTCACCCACGCAGGGAATGCAGGTGGTCGACCAAACATTGAAAAGCCGATACTTCTCCGTCGGATTTTTTACGAGTTCTGCAATGGTTTTGGCATCGGCTTTGTCAAGTGTGATGGGCGTCTGCTTCCACTCCGTTGCCGCCTTATTGACTCCAGAAATCTTTTCTCGCCATTTAGTCGAACATCCAAAGGGCTTCGTGACCGACACCGCAACTTCCCTATCAGCCAACAACGCTTCGATGGCATCGGCGGCGTCCGTTCGCTTGACAGTGGACGAATCGGGATAGCGTGAATCGTCAAGCCAACCCTTGTATCTCAACTTACGATTCGCATCAAAGACAAACACGTGCGGGGTTGCCAAGCATCCATAACTCTTGGCGACCTCCTGTGTGTCACCATCATACAAATAAGGGAACGTAAAACCCTCGTCCTTCGCATAAAGCTTCATATGCTCGAAGCTATCGTCGTAATAGGAATACCCAAGTTCGTCGGGCCGGAGTCCGTCACCCGAATTTGGATTGATAGCGACCACTTGGAAGTCCTTCCCATCAAGCCTCTTGATCAATGACATCAGTCGTGGATCTTGAGCGTGACAAACGGGGCAATGATTCGACGTAAAGTAAACAACTAAGACCTTTGCATCCGAAAAGTCTGCCAACGTCCAATTGCGATCGTCGATTCCCTTCAAATCAAAGTCAGGTGCTTTGTCGCCAATTTGAAGCTCATGGAATCCGGGCGGCGGCGCCGCGAAAACAGGGAACATGATCAATATTGCGAAGGCAATCGCAGCAAGGTTTCGAAACATCGACATTGGGGTCTCTACAAATCGACGATTAGTGGGCCGGAAGAAATCACGGTACCCTGTGCGATTGTCGCTGTCCATCAACTCACACCATCGGGATTGATTCTCTACCGAATTCTGTGCTCAGTTGGCTCCGACCCCCATTACGAGATACGCCCTATCGGATCGAGTAGAATGCCGGTTTCAGTTCACACCACCGCCATCACAAAATTCAGTTTCAAATGAGACTCTTCACGTTACTCGCCGCCATTGCATCAGCCCTCACTTCGACATCAGTAAAGGCGGATGAAACCAACCAGGATGGCGGGGATCAAATGTACGAAGTCCGCCGTTACGTGCTGTCGGATGTCAAAGAATTCGGTGCAGTTTCAAACTACTTGACCCAAGCTCTTCTGCCGGCCCTAAACAAGGCAGGGGCTTCCCCGATAGGCCTGATGACGAACGTTAACGACGATGGATCACTGGCCGACAAAACAGAAGAACCGACTCTGCTCGTGATCATCCCGATCAATGATGCGGGAACACTCGCGACCTTGAATTCTACCGTTTCCAAAGACCCTGAATACTTGGAATCAGCTGCGAGCTATTTGGCGACACCCGGCAAGAGCCCTCTTACTCGTCGCATCGAAAGCGAGCTCCTTGTGGCGATGGAATGCATGCCGAAGTTGAGTGTTCCCAGCGGAACGGTCGAGAATCTCGATCGCGTTTACGAGCTGCGCCTTTATGAGAGTGCCACCGAGAACCTTGGCAATCTTAAAGTTGAGATGTTCAACAACGGCGAGGTTCCCATCTTTCTTGATTGCGGAATCATTCCGATATTCATTGGACAAGCCGTCGTTGGTGGCCAAACCCCCAGCCTCACCTATCTGACCGTCTATCCCAATGATGAAGCCCGTAAAGAAGCCTGGAAACAATTCAGGGTTCATCCGGACTGGAAAGTCCTTAGCAAGGAACCCAAGTACGCCGGTACGGTCAGCAAGATCGACAAGTACATCCTCCGACCACTAGCCGGTTCTCAGATGTGAGTGCAACCAGCGGTGTTTCCGACGAACGACTTAAAGATCTTCACCCGCGACGCCAGCAACGGCTTGAAGGGACGTCCGTTGCGGCTTGTCAGCGTTGTGGGTTGTGAAGAAAACACAACTGCAAATAATGTCCGGCATTGGAAGAATCATTTTGCCGTTTTAGCGATGGATATTGGTCCCGCAGAAAATGCCCTCTCTCGACGACAATCCACGACGTCAGTCAGCCATCGATTTTCTTTGGAATCGAATCAATTACGAACGTCCGGTCAGCGGGAAAACATCAATAAATCATCCGTTTCGTCTTGAACGAATGCGTAGCCTTCTCAGGCATCTTTCACTCGACCATTACATGTCGCCCGGTGCCCCGATCGTGCATATCGCGGGCACGAAAGGGAAGGGTTCAACGGCATTGTTTGTGACCGAGCTATTACGAGCCTCGGGCAAGAAGGTTGGCACCTACACGTCGCCTCACTTGGAATGCATCGAAGAACGTTTCCGAATCAATGGAGATTCATGCAGCTCCGAAATCCTCATTAAAACGATCGAGAAAGTTCAACCCGTCGTCCAAAGTATGGATGACGAACCCGCGGGACCTCCAACCTTCTTTGAATTAACCACGGCCATTGCGTTTCAGATTTTCGCCGACTCAGAATGCGATGTAATCGTCTTGGAAGTCGGCTTGGGAGGCCGTCTGGATAGCACGAATGTTTGCTCTCCAGCGGTAACCGCCATCACTTCGATCGGCCTCGATCATCAACATATCCTCGGTGACACCCTTGAGGAGATTGCCTTCGAAAAAGCGGGGATCATCAAGCCCGACACCCCTGTCGTTTGCGGAAGGATCGATGAATCGCCGCTTCACGTGATCCGGAAGATCGCCAAGTCGCAGGCTTCGCCAATAAAGACATTTGGTGAGGACTTCGATGTGCAGTCGATTGCATGCCGTCCATGGGGTTCGAAGAACCGGTGGACTGGTAATGGACAATCGCTGTCATTCGATCTTGCGATGGAAGGTGAACACCAAGCCATCAACGCCGCCGTTGCAATTGAGATCGTCCGGCAGCTCTGCCGAGCAACGACCATCAATTTTGATCCCGACTGGACGGAGACTCTCTCGAATGTGAGTGCACCCGGCCGTCTTGAACGGCACCACTTAGCTGGCCCCACCAACGACAACGGAACCTGGCTTTGGATTGATTCAGCCCACAATAAGGATTCCATGCAAGCACTCGTCAATGCAATTGAAATCCGATCCGCTTCACCAGTGGATGTCATCTTTGGCACCAGCTCGGATAAGGATGCTCAAGGCATGCTTGAGCAGTTGGCCCCTGTCACCCGACGAGTATTTGTAACCCAATTCAAAGGCAACCCGCGATTCGTCCCCGCGGAACAGCTCGAAGAGTGCCTCCCGCCTTCATTGACTGATGGGGCGGTGACGGAGAAGGATCTTTCAATCGCGCTCGATCGATGTGTCAGTGAGGCAGACGAAGATTCGGTGATTGTCGCGTGCGGATCGTTTTTCATTGCCGCCGAAGCCAAGCAATGGCTTCGGCGCTATCAACGGACCACTTCATAAAAGAAGGTTTGGTCATCGGGCGAAATCTCAAATGAGCCATTGACGGCTGCCTTCTTTGAACGCCTGCGCCCCGCATAATCCAAAACCCAAACCTCTCGAGCCCCAGGCAACACGACCCGTCCCTCAATCGCGGCGACGCTCGTGGGTCCGTGGCCCCAACGCGTCCCCACGCTCGTCTTGTCGGCATTCCAATCCATTGCTTGATTTTCACTCGAAGTCGCCAGCGTAAGGAGCACACGAGAGCTCGATTCAATCGATCGCCCATCTAGGGACGAAGCAACGAACATCCCGTAGTTCGGTTCAAGCGTATCAACACGAATGCTCATATCGCCCAGCTCATACTCGCCTCCTTCGATCGTCCCCCAAACCGCGCGGCTGGCTGGTGTTATCAAGCGAATGACTCCGGTTCCTGATTCTGGATCGGAGTCCCAATCGACCCGTCCATTGGGTGTATTCAGATCACGCAGATTCACCGGGTCAAATCTCGGCTCGATCGTGATTGAACTGGATACACCTAAGCGATATTGAAAGGCTTGCTCTCCCGAAATTGGTTTACCAATAGGCGATAGACGCAACGCACTGAGTCGCTCGATATCACCGCGTAAGAAGACTCGGCTCCAAGCCGCAAACGCTGCCGTCTTTGTCGGCGAACCGTTGAAACTAAAGAAATCCTGGGTGTGCTTTCGACGCCAATCATCAGCGGTCTTGGCGTTTTGGTCGTACTGGAAAAAGAAAACACCATCCCAATCCTGGAGAGAGGCCAGCACTGCGGCGATCGGAACACAACCGACGGCATAGACCGATGGCTCCGGATAATTCCACTCGCTCATCGTGAACGGCTTACCCGCGTATCGCCAACCCGCCCGCATCAATAGCGAATTTGTAGGCCAACGACTGAGCTCTGGTTCACTTTCAATCGGCTGGTTGCCAACGGTCCAACGATTGGGATCCCAATTCGAATTGGCGGGGAACATGGGATGATGCCAATAGTTGTGAAGATCGACAAAGTCGTTCGACTCCAGGTGCACTTGAGGTGGGTGGTAGTTGATTTGGCTCGCGGTGATTGGAACTTTCACATCAAGATCGTTCCGCAGATATTGCTTCAACTCATTGACCCAAGCCACTTCCGTCTCAACCATAAAACGCTGCATATCCGTGTGCGCTGATGGGGACGAAGCGACCGCTGGAACGCCCACCGTCCCCCTCTCGATCGATTGATCTTGGGGAAGCGGTTTGATGGCAACGCCCTGGTAGAGTGACACATCGGCGAACTCGATGGGAACGGTCGAGTCACCAAAACTGAATTGAAACGAGGCATCCCCCTCAATCGATTCCGCCGGCTGAATGACGCGGACCACGCGCTTCCATTGCGGCCCTGCATCGAAATGCTCGTAGAGCCCAAGAGCCCTCCATTGCCCGCCTGCCTGCGTGCTTAGCTCAGCATGGAACTTTCTCGGTCGGTCTGATCGCACAAGAAAACTCAATGTCATTGGCTTTCCGGCCAACGTGGAAAGACCTCCTCGCCCCAGTTGCGATAAGTAGTCTTGATCGGAGGCCTTGGCCGGCTGGAGACGAACACCAAATCGATCCTCGGCGGCTGAAGCATGCTCGGCCGGAACTCCGAACTGGCTGGAGATGCTCACTCGCCCCTTCGTCAGGTACCACGCGCCCCGCGAATCTGCCCACGACTCCGACGTAATGAGTGGTTCGCCCAAACCGAGTTGTCCATTGGAACGATCTCGTTTCTCCCAAGCTTCAACCATTGCTCGAGTCGAGGGGTACTGCTCGGCAAGCCAGGCGTTCCAAGCCCTTACAAAAGACCGTTGGTAACGCAATGGAAGACGTCGATAGAGGTCATATCCCTGTTCGCTGAAATAGTTCTCATTGAGCATTTCGACCAACGCTACCCCGGGGTCGTCGACACGCCTAAGTCCACCACGATAAGGATTGCGATGCAAAAGCAATTCGCGGCAGTACCGCTTGAGTTCCCGTTGAACGTCTGGGTCGTAGTACATCACCCATTTGTTGTATGTCGTCCACCATGGCCCATCCCCTCCGACCGGATAGCCTTCTTCGGGTGAGAGCTCTCGCGACACATGCAGATTCAGATCCGCATAGATGCCATTGGAGTGCAGCTTTGCAAGAAAGTAGTCCAGGCGATCGACCATCTCGGCATCCAAAACGCGACGCCCATCGACGAGTTCTTTCGCCCAAATACCCGACGGCGCTGCTTGGTTGTCCATATGGTGGAATCGCACAGCGTTACAGCCAATCTTTGCCAAGTGGGGAGCGATGAAGTCGGCAGCATCCTTCGACGGAAAGTTGGCCGCAAAGCAAAGGTTCATTCCCCAAAACTTCAATCGCTTTCCCTCACGAAAGAAGTGACCATCGCGGACCTCAACGAAGCCTGTTTGCCCGATCGGCTCACCTAGTAGCGGGCGAAGCGATAGCACCGTCTGGCTCGTGTCATCTCCTGGGATCGCAAACTCGAATCGCTCTGCGAGCAAGGCGGTTGTGCCGAAACCACCAAACAGCCAGATGATGAGCGTCGCGAAGCGAATTGAAGTTATTTGCATATTTGTTGCTGAGGCAGTGGACTGGCTTTTGAGAGGTGACATCGCGAAACCAAGCGAAATCAGCACTTTCTTCCCAATCTTAGCACCTGTCTTTGACCGTGGGTTCCCTTGCTAAGACGCCTGATTTACGCTTCTCCAGAGTTGGCAACTTCATTTGAAATCTCGAGTCACCTACCCATCACATAGCCATGGCCACCGCAAAACTTGCTTTGGAAGACGGCACGATTTTTACCGGTCAATCTTTTGGATCCGAGGGAGAAGTCGATGGCGAAGTCGTATTCAACACCTCAATGACAGGATATCAGGAGATCCTGACGGACCCGAGCTATCGCGGGCAGATCGTCACGATGACCTACCCCGAGATTGGAAACTATGGCGTCAATTCTCTCGACATCGAACACCGCGAACCGTCCCTTGCGGGATTCATTGTCCGCAATCGATCACGCGTTAGCAGTAACTTTCGTTCTGAGGGAGACCTCTCAGATTATCTTGCCAAGCACGGCATCGTGGCGATCGAAGGCATCGACACCCGAGCTTTGGTGCGGCGAATTCGACTACAGGGTGCGATGAAAGGCATTCTCTCGACAACTGATCTCGATGACGAATCACTGGTGACCAAGGCCAAGGCCGCGCCGGGCCTGGTCGGCCGAGATCTCGTCCGTGAAGTGATGGGACGCAACGATCCAGCGTGGAACGAGAAACTCGACCCCCTTTCCTCGGCCGGTGTTCCGGTGCACGACAACTCCAAGCATGTCGTTTGCGTCGACTTCGGTATGAAATGGAACATCGCTCGCCACTTTGCCCACCGTGGAAACAAAGTCACCATCGTTAGCGGTGATACGCCGGCAAGTGAGATCCTCTCAAACGAACCCGATGGTGTGTTTCTTTCCAACGGTCCAGGAGATCCCGAACCACTCACCTATGCCCACGAGACCATACGAGAGCTGTCGGGCAATGTTCCATTGTTTGGAATCTGCCTTGGCCACCAGCTGATTTCTCTTGCCCACGGCGCAAAGACTTTCAAACTGAAATTTGGTCATCGCGGTGCTAATCAACCAGTCCTTGATCTGACGACGGGGAAAGTTGAAATCACAACGCAGAACCATGGTTTTGCCGTTGAAGAAGAGAGCCTTCCCGACGAACTTGAGATCACCCACCGGAATCTCAATGACGACACGATCGCCGGTGTAAGACATCGTGAAAAGAACACGTTTGGCGTTCAATATCACCCCGAAGCGGCTTCGGGCCCGCACGACAGCAGCTATTTGTTTGAGCGTTTCCAGAACGCCATGGAGCGGTAGTCCGTTTCAGTCAAACGCTACTGCAGAAGGTTCTAGCCTCGATGCCGACTGTGGCAGGAATTGCAATTGATAGCCCGTTTTAGCTGACTGACCCCACTAGCATCGCCACCGGCTATCAATGCGACGGCGTCGTTCAACGCAGTTGCCCTCTTCTTCCAGTCATCCAAATCGCCGTCTGGTGGAGTCCGTTTGACCAGATCTCCATACAGAGTGGTGAACTGAGCGAGCACCTCCGGCGGGACCTCGTCTTTGTATAGCCGGCGATATAGTTTCGTTTCGTGCGCGATCTGCATCACTTGAGAAATGGTGTAGCCACCATCCTCAGCCTCTCCGTCGGGAAGTGCAGCCAGAGGCTCCTCAGGCTTCGTCTCGGGTACTTTGGCTGTTGCGATCGCGTCCGATGAATCTGGCTGACTCGCAGGCGCGGCCGAAACTTCTTCATTTTCGGACGATGGACCACCGCAACCAAGCATGCCAACAAGCAAGCATACTGCTACAGCAAACCACCAACCGAGCCTACGATTCTGCCAAGCCATGATCACGTCGCCGATGCCGGAGCTTCAT
>JBCCKZ010000038.1:0-16663 GCA_039027135.1 Planctomycetota bacterium | reverse complement strand
CACTGAATAAAGATCTGAGTGCTGTCGGGCTTGTGCGTTGTTGGTAGCTTCGTAGCGCACATCTTCAATATTGATCTCAACGCCCGAAAAGGTCAGAGAACGCGTGCTTGTCTTTGCCCACTCAGTGTCGCTATGAGGTGTTGGATCAACGAAGAACTGCAAGGTGTAGGGAAAACCCGTAGCGCCGTCATTATCCAAAGTGATTTCGCCACCGGTTGGCTCTAGCGTCGTTGCATCGAAAGTCGCGGAACCCCGCGCTCGCGAGGTGCCTGGAAGCGAATCCCAACTAAAGCGAATGGGCTGAACCAACCGTCCTCCAGTCGCAAAACCAAAGTTGATGATCTGGCTCGCAAATGCCTCTTCCCAAGTAGCCGCGGCAGCCCGGATGACTTCCTTGGCCTGCTCGCGTGTTGCACCACCGAGCACATCCGAGCCATCCGCGGGGGCGAGTACGGCATCATCAAAGGCTTTGAAATCCAGGTCGATTTGAAGGTCAGCCAAAGCATCAAGCGGACAATGCGCGGCACCAAAAACCAACAGCAAGCAACAGCAAACGAATCGATTCATCCTGAATTCTTCGTCGGGTGATTTGTTAAAGCCACCATTGTGGGAGATATAGAGAAAAAGCGTTAGTGCGAATTCATCACCCACAAATTGCTTGAATCCGCAAGACGAAGAGCCCATCCGAGAACCTCAGCCGAAACTCGCTAGCGTCCGGTTTCGAAGTGAACCGCGGGCTAACGTCCAGTCGGCGGATAAGTAGATAGGCGGTAACCAGCGAGCGATGTTGCTCAACCAACGCAGATCTCACGGAATGTCGTTTTCACTTGTCCTTCATGTCAAGTGAACCGACCGCATCATCGCTAACGTCCAGTTCATTTAAACAAGCAGGCTAGTTGCCCACCAAAGCAAACTACTGCTCGCGCTTCGCGGTCAGCTCTCTGACCGCTCGCGTGATATCGGTCTCGGCGTCTGGCGCGGGTCTAAGTTTCCAACCTTCTTCACCCTTCCAATCATCACGAGACCAAGCGCGAACGTAGTCGATCTTGTAAATCGCCGGGAACTCTGAGTCATCGGGAAACGGCAACCACGACATGATTTCCATATCAAAAACCATCTGCAGCGGTTGATGAAAAGCTGTGTTGCGGGTTGTCCGCAAACAATGCCCATCCACATAGTACCGAATCCAATTAGGTGACCATTCGAATGACACAACATGAAACCCTTTTCGATATTCGATGTCACCATAGTGATTGCCATGATTCGACCAATGCTTATCTGTTTCAGGTTCCTCGAAGACATGCATGTTCATGCCGAACTTATAGATTGCTTTCTCGAACCCCGCCGGTAATTCAAAGACGTCCAACTCGGTTTTACGGACCACTCCGGACTCATTGATCGCCGAACCACGAAACCAAAAAGAACTTGTACAGGTCGCATCGGCGGGTTTGATTCTCACTTCGAAACAACCATAGGTTGTCGCTGCTTTTGATACGACACTCGAAGCCGAATAACCCTCGTACACATTGCCGCTCTTGGGATACAGCACCTCCGCTGGCAGGGTATCGTCCTTTCGGACGAACATCGTCATCATTCCATCACCGACTCGGATGTTCTCAGGCAAGAACCTAGCCGGAACACGTCCATGCCACGCGGGATTATGGTCCCACCACTTTTCAGGATTGAGTTGATCACCCGAGAACTCGTCGCTCATGCCATCGAGTCGCTTCCAGGCAACAGAACCATCTTGATCAAACAGCGGACGGGACGTCGTCTTTACTCCCACACTCGAGCCAATAGGCCCCTTTCGAACCCAACCCGAATGGCCTCGCGGTGCATTCGCTGACCACTTGCTACAGAGATAGTCGACAATCTTCTCGTACTGACGGTGATCTTCAATGACGCGGTCCAAGATGATCAGCTCGTGAATCTCCGCAAGCAGCCCCCCACCCGCCTGGCCCGGCGGCGTTGTCCCGAGAGTCAGCGGATTGCCGACTACGGAAAGCTTGTCCTTTGTAAACACGGTCGAATCGAACGCTTCACCTCCCCCGTCAGGAAGCAAAGTCATCGCAAGCCCATTCCCTTGATGGTCATTCAGCTTTGGCTGTTTTGTTGCCAGCATGCGTTGCCACTGACCACGGTTGCCTCGAGACACATCGCGTCTAGCGACGACGAACACACTCACCGGGCCAGTCTCGCTCCGGACTGCATTAATCTGCAGCGGCGAAGGCACATCATCGGGAGTGAACCGAATCCCTTTTGCAGGCACTTCCACCACCTTCGGCCGGCTAGAACTCGTCGCGACAGCGTGCCGTTGGTTGCCCGATCGATCAAGCCACTTCTCGACTCGACCATCTTCATCGAGAACAATCGACGAATCATCGCTCGCATCAAACCAAGCTTGGATGCCTTCGATTCCAGCCAAATCATCGCTTGCGGTAACCGAACTTACGCCTCCACCGGACAAAAAAACAAGAACCAGCACAACGTTGGAAATCCAATTGGGTGCCGAACGTGAGATCGAAAAAGCAGTTTTCATCTTGGCCATGATTCGTGAATCGAGTTGAAAACACAGAGTAGGTATTGGACGGAGAAATGCTACCAACCAACCGGCTTTTTGTTCGAAAGCATCGTGCTGCAGGGGTTGTACATCGGTAGCAAGCGAGGAGACTTGGGGGTGACCAGATCACCAACGCGACCCGAGCAAGCACGTTTTGAGCGATAGACCCTCCCCCGGCGGCAAACGAAATGGCCCACGTAGAGGTGGCGGCCAGAGTGGTGGAGGTCCGAAACGCTCCCCATCCTCCGGAACAAGCAACCGCCGAGGAAGACGATCATTCGTTGAGCAATCGGGCTCCGGGCCATCACGTCCCCGCAGAAAAAGCACAGGTGCTCCACGACCAAGGCAGTCTGGTGGGCAGGCTGGCGGTCGACCGGGTGGCGGTCGACCCCATTCGGGTCAAAGATCTTCCACCGGCGATCGATCAAGGCAAGATCGATCAGCGACGAGAGACCGCAGACCACAATCAATGAGGCCTGCACATAAGTCAGAGAAGCCAAAGAAAGATACCGACGGTGGTCAGTTTATCGATGGCAAATTCTACGTCCAACGTCTTCGACTCGGTCGTATCACGTCGATGCAAATGCGCGGCCAATACGGCTTCATCGAGGCGGAAGACTTTGAAGATGACGTTTTCTTTCACTTCGATTGTTTTGAAGGAAACGACGACTCGCCCGAGCCAGATCATGGATTGTGGATCGAGTTTGAAATCGATATCGAGCGTTTCAAAGAAGACAGCAAGCTGTGGGCACTCGTCGTTCGACCATCGAAACGACCGGTTGGTCGAAAACTCTCAGGCCGTGATGCGACATTCAAGGTGATGACACGCCATCCCAAAGCCAGACGCAAACGCCCGACTTGGCGATAGTCGGCCAAGGTTGGGGTTGGGGTTGGGGTTGGGTAGTCTCAGTAGCCAGCCGTAGGTCATTCGCGAGTTCGATTCCAACGAACGATCATATCAAAGGCTTTCGACCGAACTCGTTCATCGGGATCGCCAGCCAACTCTGCAACAACGTCGTAAACGTACTCGGGAGGATTGGCGAGCGATTCAGCAATCCGAAGCATTGCCAGTCGGATTTCATAACTATCTGCTCGCCCAAATCTCTCGAATGCCTCTTGCTCTGCAAGAACCTCTTCGAAGGGATCATGATTGAAGCGTTCTAGCAGCCACTCGCGTACAGGCTCCTCCATACGCTTCGCTTCACCCGAAAATTCACCTTCGTTTGACGTCGTCCACTCATAGCCTTTCGAGTCCACCGCGCTCAGCATTTCAAGCTGCCAACTTTCAAAACTCAACATGAATCGAAAGGCAAAAGGCGATTCCGGACTATCGGTCCAGGGGCCTGTGAGTCCCGAGGTGAGATCAAGATAATTTGAAACGCTCACTTTGCGCTGTTTTAGGAAATCATCATTAACAGCGTTGAGATCAACACCGTCCATGGCTTCGATATCATCGACGGGAATCCCAAGATAGCCCAAGAGAGTTGGCAGAATATCCGTATGGTAGGAACGAACATCGACAACTTTTGGTTTTCGATGAGGTAGATGCATGACCATAGGCGTCATGTTTTGATACTCCGAAATACGCAAGCCATGGATCGCACAACCGTCCTCGAGAAATGACTCACCATGATCGCCTATAAATACGATGACTCGGTCGCGATCAAATAGCGGCGCAATAATGCGATCTAGCGTCCGGACACTATTGAAATAGCGATTGCGAATCTCCGGCACCTTTGCCGGGTTAAACGGCAAAGCGTCCGAAGGCTTGGCAGCGGGCTGAAAGACCTGATCTTCGGGCTCACTCTTGTAAGGGCAATGAGTCCCATTGAGATAGATAATGGCTAGCCGCGGACTATCTGACTTTCGGTTTGGATCATTGAGAAATTTAGTCGATTGTTCGATCGCAAAATAATCCGACTGAAGCGTCGTCGCTTCAGCCACCTCAAATGCATCAAAGTGATCCGGTTGGATGTAGTCTCCCATTCGAAAGACATCCCAATTCGTATCACCAGCAAAGAAACCCAATTGGTATCCCGCCTGTCTAAACAATCGACACAAGGGTGGATCCTTGGCGACTGGACGATCAAACCACATTGACTCAAGACCAGTGAACAAACCGAAGAAACCCATGACCGTACTATTTCCAGCTGAGAAATGCTGGCGATAATGGCTGGATGTTTCGACGAGCTTACTCATCTCCGGCATAACGCTTGGCTGAATCACTTCATGTCGGATCGACTCCGACACAATAATCACGATATCCGGTGGCGTTTCCTCCTTCCTTACCTGCTGCCAAGCATCAACATCAACGCTTAGTGCTTCCAATCGTTTATCAATGACCTGAACGGATTCGAGAAGCTGTAGCCCCAGCAGTCTTGATGGCACTGCCTCGCTGCCATCGTTTACTCGAATTCCAGTCCCACGATATCCGACTAGGTGGAATGCACAAAACGGATGACGCGTCGAATGAGATCTCATTTCTGCCACCGTCCTCTCCCGATGCCGCAAGGCCGGAAAGGAAACGGCAAACGTAAGACCGACCAAGACGATCACGCCGGTTAGCGGACTCACAGCATCAGGGGATCGAGCCCATCTTTTCGCAGCGAATCCAGCTAGAAACCAAATCAACGCAAAAAGCACTATCACACTCGACGCAACAACACTCGCCTGGATCAGGCTGGAGACGGTAACGTAGAGGCGAAGTTGAGGAAACAGAGCGGTAAGAATGCGTTGCATCGTCACAGAGAGAAATCGCTCCCCGATCCAGCCGAATACGATGATGTCGCAAAGCGTAACCACCACCAATAAAACAAAGATGGTTGTTCCCAAAATCATGGACAAACGCGGCATGATTTGGCTGCATGCCATAGCCGATAACAAGAAAGGAATCGTCAGTGATATCGACTGTGCTAATACCCAGCCGTATGCCGACGCAAAGCCGAGCTCAGTGCAATCATCAACCGGTTTACCCAAAGGATAAAAGGATGTCATGCAGAACAGCGTCATCGCTGTGAATAAAGCCATCCAGACCAAACGCCGAGACGCAAGACGCTTCGGAGTAACCGCCAGAAATTTATCCTGGCTCGCATCGGTTGACTGTGTTTTCACAATCTAAATAGCGCGACTATTTTTCCTTCGGTTCGGGCGGTAACTTGCCACCATTTTGTCTGGCACGCCTCGCGGCTGCATCGAGTTCCTCGATAATCTTGGGACTGATGTGCTTGGACAAAAGATCTCTCGTCGTCTTGAACATGTCGTCGATTTTGCGACTCTGACCTCGATTATTCGACGAATCGACCGCTTTGATCAGCTCTGCTTGACGTTGCCCCATGTCCCCCGCCAAGGCTTCGTTATTGGGTTGATCTTTGAGAGACTGCAACAAGTCTTCGGCTTCCTCCATGTTGCCTTCGCGAAGCTTCATCATGATTCGAGCCTTGAATAACTCGCGTACAGCAACCAGATCGATGATCGAATTCTGTACACCACGGATATAGGCTTCGGCTTGCAGCCGAAGGTCATCCCCACGTAAGTCAGCCACCGCATTGGGCAATAGGCCAGGAACGGTTGGCAGCCGGGCCAACACGGCACCTCCGTTCTTCACATAAAACAATCGCATCGGCTGATCGGTTTGATGAACCACCAATCGCCCATCCCAGTTTGTTCGACCGACAAAGGTCATCGACTTACTGTCAAGTTCCCGCTCATAAATCTCGTAACTAATTAAGGGAAAGTCCGGACGTCCCTGGGAATGCAAGCGTATCTCGGTTTCATTTGACGCCGGCTTGACCCGAAGTGCAGTGCGAAACGTTCGATTGTTCTTTCGACCCTGAAGACCACCACCACGTCCGGAGTAATAATCCATCTTCGTGTAGCTGCCTTGAGACTCTTCACAGATCAAATAAGCCCAGTCGATGGGTCCAATCTGAAAGGGGTCTCCGTTGCGATCGTTCTTGCGCACCATTGGCACGAGCGCATCACCGGCCCGAATCAATAGAGATGATCTTTTTCGGTCCGTCACTAAGCCAGCGGCACGAACGATTCCGTCAGCGTTCTTTTGTCCTGCATTTTCAATCCGAACAACCGGAGAAAAAGCATCCAAGATGGCTGCCGTTACGGGTGAAGCCGAGAGCGTCCCAGCACCAAGCGGTGCATTACGAACGGGGCCAAAAAACCGCATCAGAACATCAATCTCGATCACGCTCACCATTCGCCGGTTCGCCGATGTATCCAGATAGACCAGGTAAACCTTATCAAAATCCTCTAGCCGATCCGCGATCAATTGTTTCTCAGGTGCCTTGATCAGTTTTGACTTGGGATCATCAAAGGTCGCCGCAACACCGCGTGTTGTGTAAATCGCTTCGGTCGATTCGAGCTTCCATAGCGAATCCAGCGTGGGAAGTTCTTCGGGGATGCCGCCAATCGTCTGGTGAACTGACGCGAATGATTCCTGAACGTCGCCACTGTCTTTGAGACGGTCTAACCTCGCCTTAACCGCTTTGTTGGCAAACAACTGATCAACGTACTGTGGCACGTCAACCGCCGTTCGAATTCGGACAGCATCATTGTGACTCTTCTTAAGGGCAATGACGGGATCCGATGCAATCAAACGATCGTAGTCAAGCGACTTCAAGTCATACCGCATCTCGCTTGTAACGGTTGGTGGCGCCAGCTCGATCGTCGTATTCCAAACCGCAAAAAACTCTCGATCCAGCTGCTGTGCCAACTCTTTTGAAATCTCCTCTACGTTGGCTCGCTTGTCAGTCGCCGCCATCCAAATCAGTACTCGATAAGGCTCGTAATCAAAGGGCTCAGCCTCCGATTCAAGTACGGGACGAGTGGCCACCACATCGGGCTTTGGCGTGGCCGGCGGATCGGTGGTGACATCGCCCTGCGCGTACCCCACCGCGTCCAAGAGCCGCCAGAACAATATCAGCAGCAACATACTTCGCAGGTAGTAGCGACAACCT
Source organism: Planctomycetota bacterium (assembly GCA_039027135.1). Lineage (GTDB taxonomy): Bacteria > Planctomycetota > Planctomycetia > Pirellulales > Pirellulaceae > Rubripirellula. Next base: position 9,133 of record JBCCKZ010000038.1, on the reverse strand, counting down.
TCCCAATGCAAATCCGAGACGGAGTTCTGACGAATCAAATTACGACCCTTGTCTTGCCCAATCATCTCGATATCCGCCAATTGTCCGCGTTTTGATAAAGTGAAACGATATCGCTTCCAACGCCTATCAATTCACGACGATACGCATACGAATCCACCATTTGCCAAAGCGGTAAAACGGGCAACTCGTTGTGTGCCGTTGAGTGCAACAACACTAAACCCTGTCGCACACCCGGCCAGTTCTTTGCCTCTTCAACTTTACGCAAACCAGCAGCGATGAACTGATTGGTACTTCCCGCGAGTCCTTCCGGACCGAGCAAACGGCGTGCATCGATGATCGGCTCCCAAACGGCTGCGGAAACATAAACCAAATCAGCGATATCTTCGTCTTCGTTAGGGAAGGTTCGACCCACCGGCAACTCAACTAACTCGCTTGGAATTCCAATCGCACCCCATCCGGCAACGATTGCCTCACACGCAAGTCGTGAGAGGTTATCCGCCGGGTAAGCCAGACGAAGTGGTGTCATCTCCTCAAACTTCTCATCCTTGCGTTCTGCCAACGACCGCATTTGATTGGCATTCATGGTGATCAGCAATCTCGCCAGCGACGGCTCATAAGACCTCGGCAAAATCCGTTCATCGTAGGCGTAGCTCAAAGGATCATTCTCATCGATGCCCGCCGGGAAAGGCCCCGAGAGTACGCGACATCCCTCGAACTCTTGGTTCTCGAGAAGTTGGCCTTTCAGGATGTCAGCACGATTGATGCCGTACAACAAACCTCGTCGAAATGTCGCTTCGGCAAGGTAAGGATGATCTGAACACGGAATCAGCATATGGACGGTTGGCAATGGATATCGTCCCACCTTCACCGCACGACTGTTTTCGAGCCGTACTGCATCCGCGGGAAACAACTGATCGATCATATCGATCTCACCGCGAAGCAGCATGTTGACCGCCTTGGTTCCCGATCGCATACGCGTTTCGAGAATTTCTCGTGGCTGGTCGGGGGTCTTTGGCTTGGACTTCAGGTCAAATTTTGTCTCTCCAGTCTCCTCTATGTAGAGGCCAACGGCATAGTCACCTGTTGTCGATCCCGGTTTACCGCCAAACCAAGAACCATCGACGAGAACTTGCAGCAAACAAGTTGGCAACACATGAGGGCGTCGCAGATTAAACGAGACTTGAGTAGGGCTTTGCAGTTGGATCGTTTCAACGACCGCGGCCCAAGGCGCGAAGTAATCATCCGCCGAGAGACTGGCTCGATTGGCAAGCGTATCCGCGATGCGAACTCCATCGATCTGGTTGAGCGGAGGATCGAGCCGCTGAGGCTCGATGCGAAGATCGAACTCCAAACGCGAAGGACTTGCTTCGGAGTCACCAAAAATGAACTCATACTCACCACCTTCAGGTCCGGCTCCTTGGATCTCGAACATGGTTCGATAGACGAGTCGCCCGGCTCGTCGTGCTGCCCAGTTGTCAATTCGCGTCGGCTCAAAGACCGTTGCCGTTTGCAATACACCCACATTGACCATGGGATAGGTTTGCTGGATCTCTTTCACCAATTCATCATTGCCCGGGAGATCCGGCTGGAGATAACGGCTCTCACGGATAAGAAGTAACGCGTTTCGATAGTCTTTTTTCTCGAACGCCGCGCGGGCTAGATCCTGTTTTTCTTGAGCAAGACGAACAAACTCCAGATTCCACTTTTCTAGAGAAGCCAATCGCAAGGAAGCGTAATCTTTCGCCAAGCGACTAAGCAGCTGTTTTGCCAAATCAAACTTTTGGCCGCGGATCAGTGCCTCGGCCAACTTATTGACAACACCGTCCATCGCCCGTTTGACATCACTGCGTTTGAACTCCGGCGCGTAACGCCGGAGTTCTTCGAGCATGGCTAAAGTCGACTCCCATTCACCCTTGCGAGCTCTCGTCAGAGCGTCCTGCCAAATAAAGTCGCAACGCAAATCACGAAGACCCGGTCGGTTGGGATTGTCTCGAATCAACGCGGCCAGGAACGGATAGGCACCAACAAAATCCTTTTTCGCGACACGCTCCTTGACCTCTTTCTCCAAGCGAGGCTCCCAAAGCTCAATCCGGTCAATATCTTTCCAGTTGCAGACTAATTCCTTGTCTTCCAAGCTGATGATGTTTAATCGAAGAGCACCGGTCGTATTGGGAGGCAGTTTTCGACCGGGGAAAGGCAACAGATAGACCTTCGCCCAACCACCTCCCGACTTCTCAGTAAAGAAAACAAGGTCGTGAGGCTCATCTTGAAGAAGTTTCAGACCGGGATCTGGCGGACGTCCCGTCAAGTTGTAGTTGATGCCTGGTTGAGCCTGGGTTTTGCTCGGCAGAAAAAGGATCGTCGTCAGCAGGGCTGCAAGATAAGAGAAACACAACCTCCCAGAGCGAGGAGAAGTTAAACGCTGGGAGTTCAACATCCACACAACCGCACGACCTCCCGGAGGGATGGTGGTGTGACCGTGCGATCTAGACGGAAGACTTGTTTGCATATTCAAAGTCCTGTTTCTCATGCTTGCGGTGCCTTCACGATGTAAACCACACCCTCACCTCCCGGCACTAGCACCTGTGATTCGATGACCAACGGAGTCGCGTGAATAGGTTCCCCCAAGTCTTGACCGGCAATCTCGTCCCCACTGGCCGGGTCCAGGAATTTTATCCAACCATCGCGTCCACAAACCAACAAGCTCGAACCCGTCATGATCGGGCTACCCGCCAAAGCGTGGTTGGGAACCGCGACATCGAATCTTTCATTTCCTTCAGGATCAAACGCATGAAGTCGATTGTCAGCCGTCGTGATCAGAACGAGCTCTTCGCTGGCCACGGGTCCAGACATGATACGACCACTTTGGGTCACTCGAAAAACCTCTTCGAGTGAATCCATCTGATATCCCACAAGATCATCAGCGGCGGGTCCCTGGGATGTTGCGACGTACACACCCGCTAGGCCCGCTGCCGGACCCACGAGCGGCTTCGCCAAGTCCCTACTACTCAGCTCTCTTAGCTGTTCTTCTACACGAAGCCGATAAATCTTGCCCCGACTATCCGCGAGCACAATTTGGTTGGGGTCCTCCGTGGTCGGGATCGGCTGCGTCCAACTCGTGGATGCGGAGGGGTCGCTTGCAGGCTGGAAGGGTGTTGCTTTCATTGCACCGGTCTGCCAATCCGCCAAGACCGCACGACCGCTGGTGAGCGGAACAAACAATCCATCGCCTCCCGTTGCCAATCCACCGCTGGGAGCACCTGAGGGCAGATTCATTCGAATGAGTCGTAGCTTCTCCGTCTCGCGTGAAGGATTGTAGATCAGAGCCGTTTTTCCTCCGCTCTGATAGAGCATGGCCATCTTGTCATCGCCAAGCTTCTGGGGATTGTCAAAACGAATGTTGATCGCGCGTGCCCCAGGGTTCTCAATGGGCCCCTTCGAAGAACCCGTTTCCAATGCCTCGCGATCCAAATCGAACAACGCAGCCAACGTAGTCACCGCATGGATTCCACCCGCACTCTTTTTGAGCATGGCAATGGGAACGCCCACATCAGTGCGCCAGATTTCTTCACCTGTCTTCGGATCTGCCGCGGTAACTCGCACCGCATCGGTTCCGCGGAGCACACGCGAGTACACCAAAGTGTCATCGAACGCGTAGGGTTCACCGATGAATTGGTCCAAGTCATGAAGGCTCCAGTCTGGAATGATCTGGCCCTTGTGAACTTGAAGTTCGAATCGTCCGATACGCGTCCCAGTGATCCACATTTGAGACCCATCACCGACGGCCATCTGGGTCAAGGTGGGTGAACTATAGGACGGCGCTAGTTTGGCCAAAACGCTGACTTTCTCGCCATCGGCCGCAAGTTCGACGTCAAAGACCTTTACCTCGCCGAGGTCCGTCAACACGATCATTCGTTTACCGAGTACGGCCGTTGGCACTCGAACGTTTCCGATCATCCTCACTGAGTCTTGCGCCACCTTGAGGCCGCCACCCTGGTCATCCGTCTGAAGGATGTGAACGTTGGCGTAGTCAGCTCCTTCATTTTCAATCACGAAAAGATGGCCAAACAAAGGCACCGGAGGAACCACAATTGTTCCATCGTCGTGCTCGGTATAAAAACTCTCGGTACACTTCCCATCCCTGACGTTGATCACGTAGAGATTACTGTGTCCGCCCAGTTGATAGAGTTTGCCGGCGCGGGCGTCGATACCCGGCGGCGAATCGATTGATTGAGGAAGCTTTGTCGACCAACGTGAATCCCCCGTGTCAGTATCGATGGCATGCAAGACGCCTTCATACGTTGCAATGTAGGTAACACCCTTTGCGGCGATGGGCCTGCAGAATGGCGATCCGATCTTCGCTCGCCAAATCACACGACCATCGGAGGCATCACAACGAATAACCTCGTTGTTCTCGACATCACTAAGTAACACGCCCAGCCCATCTTCCACACGCACAGGAGGAAGGTCTTTTCCGTAGCCGACGAACTTTCGCCATCGTAATTGTCCATTCTCACCATTGAACGCTAGGACACTTCCACCCGCTCGAAGGTAGAGAGTCTGACTTCGAAGATCTGGTGCCACGCCTCCGGAGACGGATGTGAGCGCGATTGTACGGAGCGTCTTCGAATCATCACCACCAACAAGTGTTTCCGGTTCGTTCTCGGCTTTCCTTACCAGGGTTTGCTGGATATCCGACGCCTCTCGCACAAGCGAAAGCAAACGTTCTTCGGTCCGAAGCTCGGGGAATTCTTGAAGCAAATCCAATCGCACGTCATACGCGTCTTTGGTTTCTTTCTTGTCGAGAGACGATCTCATTGACGCCTCGGTTGAATCCAAACGCCGGTTGCGATTGATCGTTCGTCGAACTCGCTGACGTTGCTCAGCGATGGACTTCAGCTGGCTAGCCAATGTCACCCGCATCGTGCTCGGAAAAAACTGCGGATTTTCCATTGTCTTGAGGTGCTCATCCAACTTGGCAAGCAGCTCTTCTTTCTGGGTTGTCTCCTTGGACTTCTCCGCGGCGCTTACCATCGAATCAGCCACATCAACCAGCAGCCCCGCCACGTTGGCTCGTTCTTCCTGCAAGCCGGGTTCATCGGCGATCTTAGGCAACTCTTGACGAGTCAAATCAACCGCTTCCCATGGCTTTTGTTTGAAGCCAGCTGCCTTGTAAAGTTGAGTCATAACGACTCGCACTCTAGCAAGCGAAGCGTATTCGTGATCCTCACCAAACGAATCGAGGAATCCCAAATAGCGTTCTTGAGCCACTTGATAGTTCTGCTGATCGTAGGCGGTGCGTGCTTCAGCGAGGACCGCATCAGCCGACTCTCGACTCAAAATGAAATACAACGCAAAGCCAGTCACCAAGAGCAAACCAATGATGCCGATGACTCCGTAGATCTTAAACGAGTCCCAAACTGACTTCTGGGGGTCTGGCTTCTTTCGCCGACTCACCGGGCGTTCTCCAGCCACGGCATCACCATCGACCGGAACAGCCTCCATGGCCACACCGGCTTCAACAGGCTCGGCCGAAACAACGGTGGCATCGGGCACAGCCGTCGCGTCCATGGCACCAACGCCCACCGCATCGACGGCGCCCACTTGGATCTCCATCGCCTGGACTTCTACCGCATCTTCCTCGACGACCACTTCGACTTCCTCGGCGATATTGGCTCCACCTTCAATACCGGCCGTCAGTTGCTCTTCGCCCATCGCCGCGGCGGTCTTACCACTGCGCAGATCGGTAATCAACTTTGAAGCTTGAAACGATGTCAGTTGTCCGTTGTCGACCAACAGTTTTGCAACGGCCTCCGGAGTGATCCGGCCTCCTCCTTGATCAAGTTGTTGTCGAAGGGCTTCGATGATCTCTTGATCCAGCAGTCCTTGCTTCTCAAGTAAATCGATGAACTCTTTTGCGTGCATCAGCTTTTTTGACGTTGTGCGGCTTGAAAAGAATAGAAGACTTTCCTGTCCCTGCTGACGGGAAGGTCATGTCTACAACTTAAGTTTTTGGGGCCAGGCGAAGGCCCTCTCAGGGCCTTAGAACCCGACTATCCCGGAGGGAGAGTTTGACTGGTGCTTGCTTCATTGCATCAGTCGAACCCATCCACCTGGGTGACTTGCAAACTCGCGTAACCGGCGATGGTTCCGGCGTCCATCGCATCGACAAGCGCGTTGAGTTTGGCCATCTCATGAACCTTGATGACAAGATCCATTCCGTCCGTGTTCCCCGTGATTGCCTCGCGAAGTGCAGAGACGAGATTCTGTTTGCCGGGTACTTCTCGCTCCCACTCCGGTGCCATGACCAGGAATGATCCGTACTCATCAATTTGTAGCTCGACCTGTTCCTTAGGGTCTTCTTCCTCTTCAGTATTTATGCTGGGAGCATCGGTTTGCTGCCTTGGCATCCGAATCGACTTTTGCAAGCTGAATGCCGCTGTCACCATAAAGAAAATCAACAGAAGGAACGTGACATCGACCATCGGAGTCATGTCCATCTCTTCCTCGGGACGCTTGCCGCGTGGAAGAACCTCATCATCTTCGTCATCGTCCTCCACCGCTTCGGTAGGCACAACGGCTTGAGGCTCGACAGCTGGTCCTGCGGTGGGTACACCCGGTTCAATGACCTTAGGCTCAACAGCAACCGCATGAGGAATCACTAGTTCCTGCGTCACATCAAGCTCAGGCTCAGAACTCAATGCTTTGACTTCATCCTCCGCTTGACTTCGACCTTTCTTCACCGAGCTCTTCGATGACGTACCGGATGAGGTCTCCGATGATTTTTCGTCTGCCCTTTCTTTGGCAATGACATCTTCCATCTCGGCGGGAACAACAATCGCAGTGTCACAATCAGGACAACGGACACGTCGACCGGCCAAAGACTGATTGACTGAAAGCTCTTTGCCGCATTGGAGGCATTGAATCGAAATCGACATCACTCACTCCTCCTTCACAGCGACATAGGTCGCGTCAATGTCTTCAAACGCGTCTCCGATTACGCGTTGAATGCGTGTCACCTGACCCACGTTAACTTCACCATCTCCAAAGAGCATCACATGTTCTTTAGAGACACCTAGCGACTGTTCCAACTCATTGGTCACATACTCAATGATCTCGGTTGCCTGCGTATCCTCATCTCGCGAAAACTCGCTACCGTCATAGCGTTTGACAATAACACTATCGTCGCCAGCGGGTTCAATAAAAATCACTGCGGCCGTCTTCGCCGCGATGGCCAAACCCTGATCAGCTTTTGGAATTTTGCCAATCTTGGTGGGGTCCATCGTCGAACAAACCACAAAGAAAATCAAAAGCAAGAATGTGATATCAATCATCGGAGTGATATCCATCTCTTCGTCGTCACGCTTCTTTCGTGGCAGCGCGAAATCTTCTTCTTCATCCATAACTAGAGTGCCCCCTCGAGTTAGCTATTTTGAGGGAAGAAGCGTGCCAATCCATCTCGGAAGGCAATCATGAAACGGCCTAAACCAGCACCGACCAAGTCTTCCATCTTGGCGATTCGAATATTGACGCTGGCGGTCAGAATCATGAGAGGAATTGCAATTGCCAAACCGCAAGCGGTGGTTCGAAGGGCGATATTGATGTCGCTCGCCAAAAGTGACGGCTCGACACTCTCCGCGGTCGCCAATGTCTTAAACGCCCCCATCATCCCGAAGACCGTTCCGAATAGGCCGATCATGGGCGCGGATTTGATCACGGTGCTCACCCATGACAATCGATATTCAATGTCATTCATGACGTCCCGCTGGAATCGGTCCATGACGTACTGCCGAGCCTTCTTGTATCCCAGTGAACGGTGTTCTACCGCCATCTCAGCGATCTGCGGAATCGCCCGTGGGTCACCATCGCAATACTCCTGAACGCCATCAAAATCACCAGCGACAAGCATCTGTTCGACATCGTCCATGAAGGCGTCTTGCTCTTCCTCATTCTTAAATCGCTTTTGGTTCACGCGAGTCCAAACAACAACGATGCAATAAAGTCCCCATAACGCAACCGCAGCGAGCGCGAAATAAGTTGCGTTGGAGATGATGTCAAAAAGGCTGGCCAGTAGCATGGGCGGGTCGAGTAGTAAGTGCGGTGCAGATCGGCACCGGTGAGGAATAGGAACGTTCAGGAAACAAAAGGATTTTGCGGGTGGAGCGATAGTCTAATCGCTTCGGTTCACCAACGCGGTTTTCGGTATCGTTGGCTGATGACCTGAAATTCATAGCCGTTACCGTTGGATTTGCTTTCGAAAATTGTTTTTGCGACTTCGGTGATCGATTGGTGGCCATTCTTCTTCGCGTAGGCCAGCTCTTTCTGGGCTAGAGCGTTCTCAAGATTCTTTGGCAGGAACTTCACAAGCATGCGTTTTGGGTTGGTATCCACACCCACTTTGGTGTGCAGCTGTTCTTCGTAGCCTTTGAGCGGCGAGTAAGTCTTGAACGAAAAGTAAAGACGCTTTTCGGTGGAAGTATCCTTAATCCGTCGGGTCTTCGTGGCGCCCGCAAGGTTGGTAACGTAATCAATGCCCTGGATCGGCGGTCCCACGGCGCCAAGCTCGATCTTGTAATAATCCAATTGTTTGGCATACGAGCCAAGGTCCTTGGCCGTGTAATTGAGTTCCCAACGTTCAAACCGCGGCACGATGTCATCACCTTCGCCCTCGGGTCCCGGTGGTCGGCTATCGCCTTTGCCGGTGCCCTGAGTCGATGCGGTGGCCGACGAATCACTTGCCGAAAGCGACGCCGCTACGGAGCTGACAGCATCGGTAACCGCCTCGAGTGTTTCAGCGAGGGTTGGCTCCAAGAGCTCTTCAACTTCTTCGGCGCCCGGAGGCTCAAAATCACGCTCGAATCCTTCAGCGTTGTCACCTCTTCCAGCCGGATTCTCAATGATCGGTTCAATGGCGACCGGCGGCCAACTCAAACGGCTGGTCAACCAAATGATGAATAACATCGTCACGAATACGCCAATGAACAACATCGTCGCCATCAGAAAAGATGAGACGATATCGAACTTGCTGACGCCGAACTTTTCGCGTTCAGCGTTTCGTTGCGAGATGTTAGTGGTAGCGTCCGTGGACATACTGATTCAATCCTACAGGTCGTAATCCAAAAAGACGTATGTG
>JBCCKZ010000037.1:0-16776 GCA_039027135.1 Planctomycetota bacterium | reverse complement strand
GTGGCGTCATCTTCATCCCCAATCCGAGGTACTGTCATTGAGAACGGGCCATCGTCGCGACTATGGGGAGGGTGTTGCCTATCACGACTATTTCTCAACTGATGAGTTAATGTTCACCGTGCCGAAAATTGATCGTCGGTTGAAGAATAAGGATGAAGTTTTGATCGTTCGTACGGCAAATGGGAGTGAGTCGCTTGCCATATCGGCCCGTCGTTTACGCACCGAGCCGGTCTTCTTCGAAAGCGTGAACGATCAACCGTTTGTGGTCATCACTGATACATCGGGAGCCAATCGAGTTTACGATCGGGGTGAAATCAAATTTGTTGAGTTGATTAACGATGACCGAGTTCGGTCAAGCGACGAGCGCATTTGGTTGATAACAGAGGACGCATTAGTGGAAACCAAGACTGGAGAGAAGCGAACGCGGTTACCGGCCCACCGCGCGTTCTGGTTTGGATGGCAAGCCGATCATCCGGATGTGAGATTGGTTGATTGAGTGTTGATTCGTCGATCAAGCTATTCGGCGTCAGCTCGTAAGCCAGACGGGTTCTCGCGCAACCCACGCTCCTGGAGGGTATTGGTATCAACACAAGTTCGATGCTAAGAAAGCTTAGCTTTCTCGTGAGCCGTGGGTCGGATGCGGCGCAGCCGCGGAGGCACCGGGCCAATGACATGCTGAAAAAAACAAATACGTGTGGGTGATAGGTTTTGAAATGGTCTCATTCCCGGCCCCTTCGTTCGCTTCGCTCCCATCCGGGTCACGGCTCACTCTGTGCTATCGCAATTCTCTAGGTACCAATGCCCGCCGGAAGGGTAGGTAGGGTCGACGCAAAAAATAGAGTCTCAAAACACTGGATCTAGCTCTCGAGCGACTTGAGTCGTGCCTCCAAGTGATCAATGCGATCGGTCACCGTATCAAGACGGGCGATCAATTTGTCAATCGCATCTTGGTTGGCTGACGAAGCAGAGGAGGTGACCTCGATAGGAGCCGCTTCACCAAGCCCCATCTTCTCGACCTTGGCATTCAGGTGCATGCGCTCGTTCGGCGGGTACATCGAGTGCGCGAAGACCTGGCCTCGCCCAGGTGGTGTAAGTGGTTCCGCAAGCTTTTTGTTTCGTAAGATACCTAGAACGTCCATGACGGCATCGAGATCGCTAAAAGAGTGCATTCTCGAAGCACGAGAACGAAGCTCACCTGCCGTCTGAGGTCCTCGAAGGAGTAACTCGGTGATGATGGCGGACTCGGCCGCTTCGATGTCAAACCATTCGTAGGCCGCGTGTCGATACTTGACGACTCGACCGCTGCCATGCACCTCACGAGCGGCGCCTGCTGCTCGCAATTCATCGAGCGCCATGAGGGCGTCGTCTTCAGTGATTTTCATGACCGGGTTTCGAGCCGATTTTTGATTACTGGCGGTCACGATTCCCGAAACACTCAAGGGATAGCTATCAGGTGTCGTCTTAGCTTTCTCAACGAGTACACCGAGGACTCGTCTCGCGGTCGATGACAGGGTGCGGTTGGGTTGAGAAGACAATTCGTTGGATTCTGCTTCGCTCATCAATGCTCTATCGTGTGCTTGCTTTTGGCAGGCTTCCCATGGCCAATCTTGTATCGGATATCCTGCCGAGAAGAGACGTCGTCAGTTTAGCGTGCATCGTTGCGGAATCTAAGGATTGAAAGAATCAGAGATGAGAGAAAAACGTTGGATGAGCCGAGTGGCGTTGATTTCAATATGGTTGCTGATGACTGTGCAATCGTATTGCCAGGACGCCCAGTGGCTTCGTCAATCAACGCTCAACCCCAAAGATCCTGCGGATCGTCCGCATATCGTGATGTTGTTTGCGGATGATTGGGGGCGGTACGCTTCGGCCTACGCTGCTCTTCAAGGGGGAACGGTCAGCGATGCTGTTCAGACACCAAACTTCGACAAGATTGCAGCAGACGGATTGCTCTTCACCCACGCATTTGTCAGTGCGCCTTCATGCACGCCCTGCCGATCGGCACTCATGTCCGGTCAGCCGTTCTGGCGATGTGATCGAGCATCCATCCTTCGTGGTGCGATTTGGGAGGGGACTGAACCAGCCTATCCCATCGCGCTCCAGGAGAGCGGCTATCGCATCGGACACACGTATAAAGTTTGGAGCCCGGGAAGTCCCGCGAATGAACCCCACGGCGGCAAAGCAACCTCGTTCAACAAAGCGGGTAGTAAGTTCAATCGATTCTCCCAGTTTGTCAGCGATGCAGGCGATGATAAGATCGAAGAAGCAAAGCAAACGCTTTATAGCGAAGTTCGCAAGAACGTCCGTGCGTTTATGGATGCCGACAATGACGGAGAGCTCGATGGTGATAAACCAATCTGTTACTTCTTTGGTCCTACGAATTGTCACCGCAAGTGGATCGCGGGAAGTGGCAAGCGTCTTTGGGGCATCGATCCAGATTCACTCAAGGGTAAGTTGCCACCCTATCTCCCCGATGTTGCTACGGTTCGACAGGACTTCGCTGACTACTTGGGTGAGGCACAAGCGTTTGATGCTGGCGTTGGCGTGATACTTGAGGAGCTCGATCGTCTTGGGATTGCAGACAACACAATCGTAGTCGTAAGTGGAGATCACGGTATTCCTGGCGTGACACGAGGAAAGTGCAATCTCTATGACGCGGGAACGCATGTGCCACTGGCCATCCGGTGGCCTCAAGGAATCCAAAAGCCCGGCCGAGTGATTGATGACTTAGTGAGCCTTCCGGACCTGGCGGTGACCTTTTTGCACGCGGCAAGCGTTCGGCCCCCCGATGACATGATTGCCAGGTCATTGGTTGAGGTATTTGAATCTGAAGATTCGGGCCGAGTGGTTGTTGAGCGTGATGCCGCCTACACGGGTCGTGAACGTCACGTCGATATGGCGAGACCGGATGGATTGCCCTATCCGCAAAGAGCTATAAGAACGGCGGACTATCTATTCATCATCAACTTTGAGCCTGACCGTTGGCCAATGGGTGATGGGCCAGGCTATGGTCGTTCCGGAGGAATGCCTTTGACGGATTCGTTTAGCGTCAAGTTACGTGAGAACACCCAGGTGGCATTCGCTGATATGGACGCTAGCCCCACAAAGTCCTGGGTGGTGATGCATCGGCAACAGGATCCCGAGTCTTTCCAGTATGCCGTCGGTAAACTCCCCAAGTACGAACTATTTAATGTCAAGAAAGATCCGCACTGTATGCAGAATCTTGCCGGAAGCCGTGAGCATCAGCAGACGTTTGAGAAGTTGAAATTGCGATTGATGAACTACCTTCATGAGACCGGAGATCCCCGTGTTGGTGACAATCCCATCTTTGAAGACGCTCCCTACACGACGATGACGCCAAAGGGTGTTAAGGAACGTAGCCAGTACTCCGGAGAGAGTTCGTTTCGCGAAGAGTAAGACGTGGGTAATGATGAGGAAGTAGAATTGGGCCAAGTGGGGGGAGCCAAAGCGACGCCTCGGGTGGGGCGTATCACTTTTGCAAATCGGCTCGTTTCTGCACTTTGAGGCTTCTCCCCATCCATTGAGCCTTCCGAGTGCCGCCCATTGCTCACGTGATTTCGGGTTCAGGTACAATCGGATGCGGAAATTACCTCCCGCCATATGGTCTGTCATGAATCGCGTCAATCGTCGCCATTTTCTAGTCGCCTCGTCCGCTGTAGCCACGATGGCAACCCGCTCCGCCTGGGCGAATGCGGCGGGTGATCGTGTTCGAGTCGCCTTCATTGGGACGGGCAACCAAGGCATGGGCCTGATCAAACGTGTGCTTCAGCATGATCTAGCGCAGATCGTTGCCGTATGCGACGTCAATGAAGGAAGCTATGGCTACAAGGCAGAAGATCATTTTTATGGCCGCGAACCTGCGAAGAAGTTTGTTGATGACTACTACGCTCGCCAGAAGACCGGTTATGAAAAGTGTTCGGTCTATTCCGACTACCTGAAAGTGCTTGAGCGAAAAGATATTGATGCGGTGTTCGCGATCGTTCCCGATCATTGGCATAGCGACATTTCGGTCGATGCCATCAATGCAGGCAAGGATGTGTATTGCGAAAAGCCACTGTCGTTCACGGTTCGAGATGGTCAGCGAATGCTTGATGCGGTGAGTAGCTCCGATCGTGTTTGCCAAACCGGATCTCATGAAAGGTCGAATCCAATCACACGTTTTGTTTGCGACGCAGTGCGAGAAGGCAAGATTGGAACCGTCAAGAAGTTCATCACCAAAGTTGGCTACAACAATAAGGTTGGCCCGGGTCCCGGATGGCAATCAATGCCAGTACCAACAGGATTCGATTACGAACAATGGCTTGGTCCTGCACCCAAACAACCCTACCACCAGGATCGCTGCCTCTATCGATTTCGATTCAATTATGACTACTCCGGTGGTCAAATCACTAACTTCGGAGCCCACAGCAACGACATGGTTCATTGGGCAATGAACTGGGACGATGTGGGACCCGTCAGCATTCGTTGCCTGGATGCGAAGTTCTTGCCCAAAGGAAGCTTGTTCAATACGGCTACTGAGACCGTTTTTGAAGCGACCTATCCCGGTGGTGAGGTATTGCGTTGCGAGAGTGGTCCCGAGATGGTGCAGGCAAGGTTCGAGGGAAGCAACGGTTGGATTCAAACGGGCTACAAAGGCACGACAGCGTCCGACCCATCACTATTGGAAGGACTGCCGGAGAAAAAAGATGACATGGGACGCGATCCCCATTCGGCCCACATGGCCAATTTCATTGATTGTGTGAAGTCTCGTCAAACACCGGTTGCGTCTTTTGGTGTTGGTCATAATTCGGCCACGCTCTGTCACCTCGCCAATGCTGTGATTCGGCGTTTTCCGAAGCACGGCGATGAATCTCTACGATGGAATCATGAACAACAAGAGTTTATTGACAATGCTAAAGCCAATGAGATGCTGGGTTGATACTTTGAGAATTGCCCTTTTGCTTGAGGGATTAGTCCTCTCAACCAGGAGCGTCAGCAAGCGACTAAGTCGAGTTTTGTTTCCTCTTGCTAAGGCAGTGAGTTTAGAGAAACACTCGAAGTTGCACTTCAATTGTCTTGCCGCTGCGTTCGTCTTCACGCTGGTTTGTGTGATTTCAGCACAACACAGCTTGGCGGAACCGCCGAGTTTTGCCACAACGCGTCAATCACAGGTTGAGTTGGAAGCGGCTGATCAGAACGAGGTTTTCCAGTTCATCATCTATGGTGATCGAACCGGTGGAGTTCCCGCCGGAATCAAGGTGTTAGAGCAGGCGGTCAAAGACACGAACTTGCTCGACCCCGATCTCGTGATGACTGTAGGAGACCTAATCCAGGGATACAACGAAACGCCTTTATGGATGAAGGAGATGCGTGAATACAAGGATGTTATGGGAGGCCTAAGGATGCCGTGGTATCCCGTTGCTGGCAATCACGATGTCTATTGGCGAGGTAAGACGCCGCCACCCGCTGGCCAACATGATTCGAACTACGAAACCCACTTCGGCCCGCTTTGGTATTCGTTTGCTCATAAGAATTCCGCCTTCATTGCGTTGTACTCTGATGAAGGTGATCCGGTAAGCGGTCAGAAGGGATGGCGTCTTCCAACGCAGAACCAGATGAGCAAGGAACAGCTGGAGTTTCTCGCGGCCGCGCTCGATCGACATCGAGATGCCGATCATGTCTTTGTCTTTCTGCATCATCCTCGCTGGTTCCCGAGTCGCTATCCCGGAACGAATTGGTCCCAGGCTCACGAGCTGCTCGTCGATGCTGGCAACGTGAGTGCAGTTTTTGCTGGTCACATCCACCAAATTCTCTACGCTGGTGAGATTGATGGTATTGCCTATCACACACTTGCGACCACGGGCGGACACTTGAGAACGGAGATTCCTGGGGCGGGCTATCTCCACCACATGGACATCGTCACGGTCCGGCCGGAGCGATTCACCGTCGCATCAGTTCCTGTTGGTGAGGTGTTTGATCCGCGGCAGTTCACGCCTGAATTTATCGATCAGGTTGCCAAGGTGGAATCGATTCGTCCTGTCATCGATAGTCAGAAGATGCTTCTCAGGATCGATGGTGTTGCCTCGGGTGATCTATCGTTCTCTCTGCGCAACCCAAGTGATTGGCCCGTTGAGGTGACTGCTTCGGTTACTTACGGAGCATCCGATACTTGGTTGGTTGTGCCGTCACATATTCACGCCACGATAGAGCCTGGTGAGAGTACCAGAGTTGAGATGGCTCTGATACGCGGAGCGGGGAGCGCCGAGCAGCTTTCGATTCCTGAGATCAAACTGGAATTGGCGATCTTGGGTGAATCTGCGCGAATCACTTTGCCGCCTGTTTTGACGCCGTTGCCGATTCAAGTCGACCGAGTTCCAGTGAATTACTTTGTCGGTGCTGAAGACCAATACTTGCTACTTCACGATGACGGTAAAGACAGTGTTAGGATTCCTTCCAACGCGATTTCGCTACCTGATGGACCGATGACCGTTGAAGGTTGGTTCTGGCCCAAAGACGTGTCGATTGAACGTGCAGCCATCGCGAAGACGCAGGCCTCTGAGTTTTCCTTGTCACTTGACGAAGGCGTTCCACAGTTCTTTTTAAATTTGAATGGAAAGTACTATGTGGCTGAGCATGATACGAAGATCCCGGTAAAGAAATGGACTCACCTCGCAGGAGTCTTCGATGGGAAAGAGAACCGTCTCTACGTGAATGGTCGAAAGGTAGCCAGTACAAAGGCGTCGGGTAGCCGCACAACAAATGACTTGCCAATGTTTATCGGTGCTGATCCTGATCAACGCGGTAATCCCAACATGCCGTTTGTGGGCGGCGTGGATGAAGTCCGATTGAGCAAGGTCGCTCGATACACCGATGACTTTGACCCTTCACGTCGTCACGAACCCGACGACGAAACCGTATTGCTCTATCATTTTGACCGATTGTTTGGTCCGTTTGTCCTTAGTCATGCTGCCGTGATTGATGCTGCCAACAGTGAGACCCAAGGTTTGATGGTGGGCAACGCTACACTAGAGCCCGCAAAATCTAATTGATCAGAGCTTAGAATCTCAGCCGAAACGCACTAGCTTACGGTTTCGACGGCAACCTCGAGCTAGCGCCGAGTCGGCTGATAGGCTCTCGGCTAGGCTCTTAGTGACGGATGCCGTAGTAGCCGTAGTACAAGGGTCTGGATTTCTGGCTGATCCCCTTCTCATTTCTAAGTCGCTCACGAGAAGTCGCAGAGGTTTTCAACCCATGCCGCGCTTCCATCACGATTCCATCCATCAAGTTGCGCTTGAGCCTTCAATTGCTGTCCTCTCTGCATCGGAACGGCAAAGTAAGACGTTGAGACTTCGGGCAATGTCGACATGTCGCCCCAAAGCCGTTCAAACTGGCTAACGGGAAAGACGTCTTCTTGAGCGTGTCCCCATCGCCGTTTGACGTCTTTCAAAGTGATGTAGGTCGGCATCCTTGAAGCCAGCTCTCTGATGGCGCTGTCTACACGAGATGCGTTCACCAGGTCTTCTCGAGTCAGTCCAAATGATCTCAACAACCCATCGATTGAGATCCATGTCGTCATCGAGTTGTAAAACGTCAAGTCAAACTCAATTTGTTCGTTGGGCATTGCTAAACCTTCGACCAGACGGGGGCGACCCCCCACGCGGGCCAAGCCGCCACCACGATCCTCCAAACGTCGGGTGATCACCTCAAAGGAAAGCGTTTGGCCACCTGCGATATGAGTCCCCAATAATCCCGCATCGACATTGGCTCCCAACGTGTCGATGTTGTGAAGCAACAAGTAATCCAGCTGGGGACGCTCAATAAGCAACTGTTGCAACAGTCCATTGCGTAACATGCCTGGAATCTCGGACCAATGCCCAACGGGGTGGATGCACTGGCTTGGAACATTATCGGTGTAGTCGGAGGCCTCACCGGTTTGTTTTGCCCATTGTAAGAGCGCGCCGCGGACGCTTTGGCGAAGCTTCTGCTGTTGTTCGTCGAGGACTTGCTGCGCGGTCTCTTCCCAAAGGAATTTAAGATCTCGGACTGTTGGTACCATTCGAAGGCCGATACTGCGACCCGAAGAGATATGGACCTGATCCGCCATTCCAAACCCATCATGGCGAGCGAGGGAATCACGAATAGGCGATTCGGTCAAATAGCTGGTTGTGAAGACGTGTGGAATGGCTTGGTCAAACTTTCGACTCGTTTTTCGATTCTTGGCAAGGTGCACCTCGAGAAAGCTGCGATGCCTCTTGCCAAAACGATAGAAAGGGTGGAGTGCTTTGCAGACGCCGGCACCTTCTGTCCAGCGACTTCCCACTCCCGCGGCGAGCGTGACGACGGCTACTCGGCCCTCGCGTATAGCCTGCTCGCCAAGATTGGTGTTTTTGGAATCGACCCTCTCGCGCAAATCAATGATGTCGTCTTCTTTGACATCTTGAATCAGTGTGTTGGTGGGTAGCCGATTCTGTGAAAGGCCAATGCGACCCGAGATTAAGTCAGCTCGGATGGATTCATGGGCGACCGTATCAAAACCACTTCGCTCAAGAATCGCTTGCAGAGACTCAGCACTATCGGATTGAGTTGTCGGTGTTGGCAATAGCGTGGTGATGAGCCTCGAAGCCAATGAGCTACCCGATGGTTCGTTGCACATTGCGCTGACTCGTTCCATCTCACGACGACGACCCGCGCTCAGGTCGCGTGGCGACGTTCGCAGAAGAGAGGGCATGTGCAAGCCGTGATACCGATCCGGCATTGTTGCTCGATCATCAATGAGCAACTCTGCAAAAGTGCCGTTGTCATTGATCGCAAAATCATAGACGACGGGATCCATTGCGAAGGGCAGTGAGGTTTCCATTTCACGTTTGACTTGAACCATTTTCTTGGCAAGCCAACGAGAGGCTTCGGCTTTGATTGTGGCTTCGAAGATGAACCCCATTCCACCGCCGGCCATTCCCCCAAGCATCCAAAATCCCCAAAAGTCGTTACCGTAGCGATCACGACAAGATTCAATCAAGCGATCGGTAAAACGATTCGTTGACCAGGGGATGATCTTGCGAAGTGGACCTTCGAAATTCTCTGTGGTGAGGCGGCCAACTCGTCGAATGTCGCCGGCTTTCAACGCCTCAACGACCTCGTCATAGATCCGCATGGCATCTCGACGGGCCGACCATTCTGTTTCACTTCGGAGCAGGTATCGTTCAGTGACCATCTCGAGAATTGGTCCGACATTCTGTGCCATCCCTCCGTGAACCAGTACAAGACTGTCCTGCAATGCTTGCCGAGTTTCCTGGCTAACGGAGTCTCGCTCAAGAACGGTGTGAACTGGCATGAGCCGCCCGCGACTGATGCCGTGCTCGGGATCATTTTCGTCCGCGGTTGTGCCGCAAATCAGCTTAATGCCTGGCCAAACACCGCCGCTGTCTTGCCAGCCGCCTCCCGAACCGCCGATCCACTCACCAAGAATTGCGCGTGCGGCTACCAAGCGTCGCTCGTCCTCTTCGAGGGGGCCCGTCAGAGACTTCACTTGGCTGGTTGCTCGCATCAAAACAGAGATCAGCGAACCAAGCAGGTTGGTTGATACGGCAAGGCGAGATCCCTTTGGGATGTCATTGATCATGCTGACCAACTCAATTCCGCGTTTAGGGCCAACGAGTGGCAATAGCACCCTTTCAATGCTATGGCCACAACCTTCTAGACCCGGAGGAACTACTCCCGCAGCAATGAGAGCTGCCTTGAGCAATCCCAAATAGTCACGGCCGAAGTCAAACATCTCAGCGACAGTTTCGACATCCGTGGTAACTCCCAAATCAACGCTGGTGAGTCGTACGACGGGTTCGTCGATGACTCGAAAATAAGCCTCAATGGGTGGGCGGGTATGATTGTCACGGCCTTTAACACCGAGGTCGACCGAAACATTGATGACTCTGGCGCCTTCGGGGAAGTCCATGCCAAGAAAGAAGATGTCACTCCAGGCGGAGTGTGAGAGATCCATACGGACGGCAGTCGTTTCTCGAACGATTGGAGCCAGCGAAGTTCCCTCGGATGATGTATCGGGTGGAAGGAGTTCTTTGCGAACTCGCAACGGATGCTCCGCGGGATGCCCGAGACGGAACATCCACTGATTTCCTCTCACACCACGCACACTCGATCGGACCTGGTCAGCCAGCGTTTGGAATCCGAGTTTGTGATAGGCTTCGGCGAGTGCGCTTGAAAGACCATCACTGGCACCATGTCTTTCTTGGTGGGCCAAGAAGCAGTCGATCGCCTCGAGAAACCGGCGCGAGAGCAAATGCTCGAACCCGTCGTGCGGTATCAGGTTGCTAGCTTGATCTGAAAAAAGCGTTGGCAAGTGATAACGATGAATCGCTGAAAGAAAGAACAAAGAGCGAACACGTCGGTAGAGATTCTGTTCCGTGCGACGATAGTCGTCGAGCTCACCGGTGACTTCGAGTGTCGAACGTAGATCAAGTCCATTGCAAAGTAGCTCAAAGGAGCGATCACGCGTTGCTTGATCATCAGACCTAATCGTTTCGATGAAGGCATTCATGATTGATGGGTGCCCTCAAGACGTCCAGCCAAGAGATCGACGAGTTCCGTAAGGATTAGATCACGATCACGCCCGGACAAACCAATGGCTAACTGAGCCCGAAGCAGGCCGTAGTCGACACCTAAGTTATATCGCGATCCCCGCAATTGGTAAGCAAGATACCTTTGGCGGCCCGGTAGTTGTGCGAGGGCGTCTGAGAGACTCGCCGGTTTGCTCTCCGGTGCATTAGAAAGATCTTTCAGTAAGCTCATCACCTCTGGTGTAAGAACGTGCATTCCGAAAAAGCCAAGGTACTGTCCCGATCGTAAGCCCGGCGTGATCAAGTGCTGCTCAGCCTTAGTCGGCGTTGGCTTCTCGAGCACGGTTTCGATTTCGAACACGCGATCGAGTTGTGGCACTCGGGGGCCGCTTACGATGCCAAAGTAGGGAAGATTCGTTTCGCGAGTCGCTTGCACGGCTGAAACGCTGCAGCCGAACTCGGCGGCGACGTTGATTAGTTGTTTGGCACAGGTTTGGTTTGTTGACTCGACATAAAGGTGGTCGCCGACCAGATGAAGGAAGTTCTCGGAGCCGATGAAGTCACTTGCTAGCGTCAATGCGGCTGCATAGCCGGTCGGTTTGGCCTGCTTGATGAAATGTAAATCGACCGAGGTAGATTCCGCGGCGGATTCGTACGCGGAAGCGTCCTCGGGACGAATGATGACGGCAATCTCTTCAATACCGGCGCTGGTCGCCTCATCAATGATCAACGCAAGTGCTGTGCGTTCGCGACCTTGGGCGTCGATGAGTTGTTGCAGCGGTAAGCGACTTTGATCGGGTGCGGCGGCCGTGATGACGGCTTTTCGGACCTGCATGGCGAAGTGTTTGGTTTGCGCGGATTGAAGTGGGAACACTCAGGAAACCTGTCTTGCCCAACCCATCCTCCCTCTGAGAGAGTCGGACGCAGTAGCGGCCGGAGAGGGCCTTCGGAAGTTGGCCTTCCCCGGGCTTATCGCCCGATCCTCCCAGAGGGAGGGCCGGTTGGAACTGTAGAACTCAGTCTGACGAATTGGGTTGCCGCCAAACATCCTATCTAGCGTTCTTTCAAATTCCGAACGGCAGATCGCGCCCGGGACAAAAATTCTGACTTTGGCTCTCCCGCTTCCAGAAAAATCGGATGTCCGATCGTGATGCAGGACAAAAGTGGTACGGGGAGGACTTCGCCCCGAGGCAAAATTCGGTTGACATTGTCGATGTAGACCGGGACTAGCTCTAAATCAGGGCGTTTTTTGGCCATGTAATAGAGGCCGCTCTTGAAGTCGCCCATTTCGTCCTCATCATCGCTGCGACCGCCCTCGGGAAAAAGAATCAATGAGTACCGCTGCCCCATTTGCTCCAGCATGATGTCGATGGGGCTCCGGTGCACTTTGATTTGCTTTCGATCTACCAGGAGTGCATTGAAACTGCGAGCCAAGTGCTCTCGAAACCAGCCACCCGTCCAGTAGTCTTTGGCGGCGACAGGCCGAGTGATGTTTCGCAGCTCTCGGGGCAGAGAGGACCAGAGCACCACCGCATCGAGATGGCTGGTGTGATTGGCAAAATAGATGCGTTGACAGGTGTCCGGTTCGCAATCGACCCAGCGCACCGTAAAACCGCTGAACAACTTGGCCAACAGTACGATGGCGTGGCTGGTCAGGGTCATGGATGGGCAAGTTCTGCGTTGGGGATTTCTGCTTTGCCCAGACGGTGGGCGGCTTCGCTAGTTCTACGAAATTCTTCGTCTTAATGCCTTCAGGTGGCCAAACAGCGAAGCGGACAACCGCAGATCGATTGTTAAATTCTGAGTTTAGTCCAAAGGATTGGCTTCCGGACAAAGTCGTTATTTCAAACGAATCCGCTGAACGGGATTAAATCCGCTTGCGAGGTGGTCCGTCAACTCGCCGTGTCGACCACCGTCCACAGCGATTTTCGGGTCGACGTGAGTGATTGGTTTTTGCTAGGCGAATCGAAAGATAGTCAAGAACCTTGTCATGTTGAGACCAATCCAATGGATGAAGAAGCAGCACCAGAAACAGCCTCTGGAGATCCAGGCCTCGTCGAACAAACCAGTGATGTCGTTACGTCGATCACCGAAGGAGACTGGGATGCAGTGAAACCCTATTTGGTTGAAACATTGGTTCCGGCCTTGATCAATGCGGGCCTTGGCTTGCTGGTCATCTTTCTGGGTTATCTCATCGGAAAATATATCGCTCGGATTGTGAGTAATCCGATTCGACGCAAGGTCGATGAAACGCTTGGTCGTTTCATTGGACAAATGACGTTCTACGCCATCTTTGGCGGCGTCACCATTGCGGTGCTTTCAAAGCTCGGCGCTCCACTGGGTGGACTCGCTGCGATCCTCGCTGCGATGGGCTTTGCGGTTGGCTTGGCATTCCAAGGCACACTGAGCAACTTCGCAGCTGGTGTGCTAATGATGGTCTTTCGACCATTCAAAGTGGGTGATTTCATTAATGCTGGTGGCGTCGCGGGAGTCGTCAACGAAATCGACTTGTTCACGACAAAGATCGATACGCCCGACAATCGCAGGATCATTGTTCCCAATAGCAGCATCAGTGGTGGAACAATTGAGAATGTTTCATTCCATGATCATCGACGAGTCGAGGTCGCTGTTGGCGTCGGCTACAACGCCAACCTGGATCAAACACGTTCGACATTGCAAGCTGCTTTGGATGAATTTGCGGAATTAACGATCTCTGGTGATGGGCGTGGAAATCAAGTTGTTCTTGCGGAGCTGGGCGACAGTGCCGTTGTTTGGAAATGCCGGATCTGGGTGCAAGCATCTGACTTTTGGCCCATACAGGAAGGTTTGACCGAGGCCATTAAACGCCAATTAGATGCTGTGGATATCTCGATTCCATTTCCACAGTTGGACGTTCATTTATCTAAAGACGATGATGAAGAACCAAACCGTACTCGGCGCCCACAACGGCGTGACGATTTTCCACAGGCGTCCTAGTTTTTCTGTCGTCTTGCCGCCCCCCGGCGCCGTGAGCGTCGATTATGATGTCGCCACGCGAAAACGTGTTGGTCTCTTCATCTTCTCTCACCGCCGAATTTTTTTCACCGTGTGGCATACCAGCCAGGGCGATCGAACGCTTGACGGTGCCGAAGCGATCTTGGTCGCTTCGGCCATCGACACGATGATTGACGCACTGATGGTGCATGTTGATGAAGATGATACGGTCAACGCACGAATCCCCGAGTGTGAATCGGGGATCGCTATCTTTGATCGCTTGAATGCGTGTCAGCGAATCGGTTTGTTGCATCAGTTGGCAAACTATCTTCTAACACAAACCAGTCGTCCGCTTCCTCTCTCGGCGGTCGTTGAAGCGGGTGTCGCGGCAATTTATGTTGAGATCCGCGATCAATTGGCAATTGAAGTGGACCTTTGCGATGAATTGCCGCCGGGCCAACGTGATCATTGGCGTCGAATGGTTCAGGAGGCCTACGACGAAAAGTTTTCGGATGCGTTCGTTGATGACGTCGCGATCTGTAAGGACGCTCGAGATCGTGAAATCGATGATGAGCCGTTTGTTCGACCGGCCATTCACCAACGAGATATCAATGAATGGGAAACGGTCGTCGATATCTTGGCTTCGGCTGTTCTGTGGGACCGCGATTTTGAACTTTCGGATTGGTTTCTCGATCAGGATCCCGGACTTTCCAGCCACAGACGAGATTTGCTAGGAATCGACCAAGATTATTTCATTGGCGTGACGCCGGATCCGAAACCCGGTGAGTACTTTCAGTTGATTCTCCGTACTCGTGAGATCGTGGCTGTTAAGCCACGGTATATCATCAAACCTCGATAGATCTTCAGGGCATCGATGGATCGAAACCCAATCCTGAGCTTGAACCTTTGGCTCATTCGCAAGTCGCGATGTCCTCACGTCCATGGTCGATTTGCGGTTGACGCTCTACCCATGGTGAAGACGAGAGGTGGTCAAGCTCTCGCGGCGATCCTGGTAAGACATTATCAAGAGTATCTTCGAGGAACACGCGATCCAGATGTCCGGTTTCGAGATTTCCACAACCATGTCATTCATGTCAGTGGTGATGATTGGGGTGGAGCGACTCGCACAGCCAAACAATGGTTTGATCGAGCCGTCGGCTATCTTCGTAAGTCACAGTTTGCCGAAGCCGCTCATGCTGCTGGTGTGCTTTGTCATTACTTCACGGATCCGATGACGCCGCTGCACACGGATCATGACGACCAAGAAAAGTGTTTGCACCGGCCTATCGAATGGAGCATTCGTTGTGGATACGACGAAATCAAGCGGCTTTGGGACGAAGATCATTTACGCGTTGTCTTTGACATGTCGGACCGATCGGATTGGCTTGGCGAGGCAATGAGGGGCGCGGCGCGTCACTCGCATCGATACTACCAACCCATCCTTGATACCTACGACTCTCGGATTGCCGTATCAGATCCCGCGGCGGCTTTGTCTTATGTCGCCAAGCATTCGTTGGCCGAGGTGTTCGGATTAGCCATCACAGGATGGGCTCGAGTGCTTGAACGAATGGCCGCTCGGACGGAGAAACGCCGTCGTGAGCCTTTGCCTCATCCCACTTCGCTTGGATCATCGCTCAACGTCGCCGGCGGCCTTCCGATGGGATTGTTGCATTCGTTTCGAAGCCGATTTCGCGGCCATTCAGGCGTTCGCGAGTTACTCGATGAGTACCACGAAAACGGGGTTGTAAAACATAACCTGCCAACCGAAGTTGATATCGTGCACCGTGTTGTCAAAGTGCATCGCCGGGAACTCAGCTGGCGTGATCGACGTATCGAAAGACAAAACATCATTCGATTTGTGCCCAAGGAAGATCTAGCTGAAGTTCCTCAAGAATCGGAACCCATCACCCGCCGAGCCGCGTAAAACAATTGACTTGAACTTAAACTTCAACTCGAACTTAGACTTGGTCCGAGAGACTCAGCCGCAACACGCTAGCACCCGGGTTTCTGAAGGAATATCGGCTTCGTGCAAGGTGGCGAGAAGGTTATTGGATAGGTTGCAAGAGCAGGGGTAACTGTCAGTTTATGTTCGAGTTTACGTTTGAGTTTTTCTCACATTCTGGAAACCAGACATCGTCATGAAAGCGTTCGAATCGACCCAGCGTTATTTTGATCGGGCCGCGGATCGGTTAGATATTCCACCACGTCTTCGTGAAATGCTGTTGATGCCCCAGCGTGACCTACAGGTTCGAGTGACGATTCGACGGGACAATGGTGAGCTCGCGAACTTCGTTGGCTTTCGTGTTCAGCACGACAACCATCGTGGTCCCATGAAAGGTGGTCTGAGATATCATCCGGATGTGGATCTCGATGAGACGCGTTCACTCGCGTCACTGATGACGTGGAAGACGGCCGTCGTGAACCTGCCGTACGGTGGCGCAAAAGGTGGGATTGGCGTGAACGTCAATGATCTTTCAGATCGTGAGATCGAGAGTCTCACACGCGCGTTCGTCGATCAAATCCATGAATTGGTTGGTCCTGACTCCGATATCCCAGCGCCCGATATGGGAACTGACCATCGTGTGATGAGTTGGTTCCGCAATCAGTGGGAGAAGTATCACGGCTTCGCTCCAGCGGTGATTACAGGCAAGCCCGTTGAGGAGTACGGTGCAAAAGGCCGTGAGGAAGCAACGGGCCGGGGCGTGGGGACATTAACGGTCAAGCTTTCCAAGCGGCTCGGGATGCAGCCTGAAAAAACACGCGTAAGTATTCAAGGGTTTGGAAATGTTGGATCACATGCAGCCAAGTTTCTATCCGAAGCCCAGTTTCCGATCATCGCCGTGAGTGATGTCTCGGGAACCTACTATTGTCCAGATGGATTGGATGTTGCGTCGTTATTCAAACATCGTTTGAATCATCCTCGTGGTCTGTTAGAAGGCTATGACCAGTGCGACGTTCTTCCTCTAGGATCACTCATTGAAGTTCCAACCGATGTGATGATTCCCGCGGCGCTTGGCGGCGTGATTACGATGGATAACGTCGAAAAAGTCGATGCTAAAGTAATTATCGAAGCAGCCAACGGCCCAATCTATCCCGATGCAGATGAGGAGTTGCATGAACGCGGTGTCACTGTGCTTCCTGACATTTTGGCAAACGCGGGTGGGGTGACAGTCTCTTACTTTGAATGGGTTCAAAATCGTCAACACTACCGATGGGATCTGGATCGCGTTCGCGG
>JBCCKZ010000036.1:0-16836 GCA_039027135.1 Planctomycetota bacterium | reverse complement strand
CTCGCCGACCTTAGTCAACGGCCGATATGAAGCTGGGCCGTCCGCCGGCGCGCAGAACTTGCAAGACTTTCTGGATGGCAATTCGGATCCGAATTTCGAGGCACTCAATGAGTACCTGAGTTCAATCCCGGTGCCGTTAACCGCTGACGGAGGTGATGTTCCCGAAATCGGTGATGGCAATACTGATGGCATCGAATCGAATGTCGAACGAGGTAAGTTTGACTTCACGATCATCAAGAATCCCTCGTCTGCGATTGATCTCTTGTTCGGACGAACCGATATCGACCTGATCAAGTATCAGGCGCCGGTTCTTGACGCGACCTTTGATTTCGAAGTTGGCTTTCCGGTTTTCCCGGCGATCGATGTGATCATTGGTGCGTTCTTTGGCACGCGAGTCGATTTCGCTTTTGGCTACGACACACAAGGGTTCTTCGACTTTGCGGATTCGGGTCGTTTTGGCGACATTCTGAATGGTTTTTTCTTAGATGATCGAGCCGTCTTCGATGATCAAGGAAACAAGATCAGCGATGTTGCCGAACTTTCGACACGGTTTGGTGTAACCGTTGGTGCGCAGATCAATTTGGCCGCGGTGAAAGCGGGTGTTGAAGTCGGCATCGGCGCCGGCATTGAATTGGATTTGAACGATCCCAACCTTGATGGCAAGATTCGTTTTGACGAGCTTCGCGACAATGTCAATCGCGGCTTCGGCGCGGGCGTTGGGCCCCTGTTCATCTTTGATCCTTCCGGTGGCATCGATGCCTTTGTGACCGCGTTCGTCAAAGCCTTTGGCGTTCGTGTTTCGACGACGTTGGGGCCGCGAAGACTGCTGAATTTTGATCTGCCGCAACCGAGTGACTTCGATCCCATCATTAGTAGTTTGAACAACGATGGGCAGCTTTTGCTGCATTCGGGGGCCAATTCTTCTTTGCGCGAGAATGGAACTCTCGAAGATGTCGATGATCTATTCGCCGTTTCGTTGGATGAAGAAACCAACGAGATTGTTGTCACTGGTTTTGGTGTGGAAGAACGCTATGCGAGCACGGACGTAACGAGTGTCTACGCGGAAACGGGCTTGGGCAACGATGAGATTTTCATCGACGATGGCGTTCTCGTTCCGGTGACTGTTTACGGTGGCGCAGGCCGCGACGTGATCATCGCCGGCAGCGGGCCTTTGATTGCCTATGGTGGTTCGGGTAACGATGAAATCACCGGTGGGCCTCAAGATGATGTCATCTTTGGCAATGGAACCGATGCCATCGAGGGTTTCGAGACCATCATCAATGAAGATGGCGAAGAAGAGATGGTGCCCGTCACGGACCGCGACGTAATCAGTGGTGGTGATGGAAATGATCAACTCGATGGTGGCGAAGAAGACGATGAGCTACAGGGCGGTGATGGCGACGATCGCCTCGTTGGCGGCGATGGCGATGACTTCCTTGGCGGTGGCGGCGGAGACGATTTCCTTGTTGGTGGAAGTGGCAATGACGCCATTGATGCGGGGGCTGGCGACGATGTCGGCTTCGGTGACGAGGAACCAGGCATCAACGTGGTTGCTGGTTTTGATTTCCTGCAAGGTGGCGACGGAAATGACCAGCTTTTCGGGGGTGGTCAAAACGATGAACTCTTTGGTGGTTCAGGAAGTGATTCGCTATTCGGTGGGGATGGAGATGACCTAATCATCGGTGCGATGGCGGCACGAGATCTTCCCGACTTTGAACTCTTGCAACCACAAGCCGATGTTGCGCCGCATGTCCTGAGCGGTGGCGAAGGCAATGACGCGATCTATGGAACTGCCGGCGTTGATACGGTGACCGATATTGGTGGAAACAATCGCATTTTCACTTATGAGGCCGACGACTCAGTGACTTCTGGTGACGGCAATGATTTGATCCGCACTGGATCAGGTGACGATGTCATCGATGCCGGCGATGGTATTAACATGGTTTATGCGGCCAGTGGTTTCGACATTGTGACGACGGGCATTGGCCCTGATACGATTGACCTGCGTCCTACTCAATCAGAATCGGCAACCGCTATTCTCAGCGGATCTGTCATTGGATTGGATGGAGGGCAGATTACCGACGCCGGTGGGCCGAACCGCATTCTGACCGATGATGGTGATGACACTATTGACGTGTTGGGAAGTGGATCGAACTTCATTGACGCGGGCGATGGCGAAAACTTCATTCGCACGGTTGGTGTTGGTGATGACACGATACGCACCGGGTCTGGCAACGACACCGTTGATGCGGGCGATGGGAACAATGAAGTCAGTGTCGGTGGAGGAAGTGACGATGTAACTACGGGGATCGGAAATGATCAGGTTTATCTTGGTAGTGGCAATGATCGTGCGTTGACAGGAGCCGGCAATGATGTCGTGATCGCGGGCAGTGGATTGGACTTTGTTGACGCGGGTAGTGGCGATGATTACGTCCGCGGAGGTGGTGGAGATGATGAGATCGTTGGTGGCATTGGGAGTGATACCCTGCGGGGCGACGCCGGGGATGACGTTGTGTGGGGCGGATTACTGATCTATGAACGCGATCAACTGCTCGGAGACGTCGTTCAGCCGTTGCAGTACGATGCCAGGCAATCGGCGATTGTCTTTCCGTCACTCGTTCCAAGTCTGCTGGTCGATGGACCGCTTCAGGGATCACTCGAAGATGGCAACGATCTGATTGAGGGTGGCCTTGGTGTGAACTATCTCTTCGGTGGCGGCGGTCGTGACTTCATTACGGCCAACGGCTTCGGCAGCTACATCGATGGTGGCTCGGGCGATGATCAGCTCGTCGGTAGCCAGGGTCCCGATGTGATTCGCGGTGGTTCCGGAGATGACGAAATACAAGGACTCGCGGGAATCGACTTTACCTTTGGTGATGAGGGCAATGACTTCATTCGTGCCGGTGAGGGTTCGTTGGTATCAGGTGTCATCGAGACACTTGGGCAGCGATCTTTCGGTGGAGGTGGCAATGATGTGATTTGGGCTTGGGCTGCCGGCACATCCGCAAGTGAAACCAACGTGCGGGGCGAGTTTGTAGATGGTGGCGAGGGTGCTGATGAACTACTCGGCAACCTTCGCATGGACGAGATCCGCGGTGGTGGCGGTGATGACCGAATCTTGGGCGACGAGCTCGCGGGACCCGATTACTTACCGAATGACGACAAATTCACTTTCGGTGGTGGCGATTTGCTCGTGGGTGGTTTGGGCGACGATTTGCTTCAAGGGCACGGCGGCAATGACCGACTTTTTGGTGGTGGCAACGTCGATGAGCTGGAAGGTCACGATGGCAATGACCAAGTCTTTGGTGGCCGCGGAATCGATTTCTTGCGTTTGGATGTGCGATTGGAATACGGCATCGACAACGATGTCCTTGACGGAGGACGCGTCGATGCACCAGAGGAAACGCCCTTTGGCCTCGATAACTCAACCGACGTTCTAATCGTCAACGGAGTCGTTCCCGAAGACGGTAGCCCTTTTGATGACAATATCACGATTGCCGGCGATGGTTTGGGTCAAGCGATCGTGCGTTACAACGGTCGTGATCTGCCAATCGAGATTCGAGATGACCAAGGAAATACGACCATTGAGCAGTTTCAAATCAATGGTTTGGCGGGTAACGACAAAATCGGTTTCGAACCCAGCTTCGATACGTCTGACTTGGCAGTTCGAAGTCGTGATTGGGTTGGGGTCTTTCAGGGAGGCAGTGGCAATGACGAGTTGATCGGGTCATCCGGACGTGATCGTCTTGATGGTGGTGCAGGCGATGATATTTTGTTTGGCCTCGCCGGCGACGATCGACTTTGGGGCGATAGCGGTGAAGGATCATCAGGCGATTTTGATCAGTTATTCGCCGGTGCAGGCAATGATGATCTGCTAGGCGGCGTCGGCGGGAATCATCTTTTCGCCTGGTCGAGTGATCCTCGTGCGTCTAATCCTTTTGGAGTGATCGACGCTGATGGGCAATTAGAAGATACCGGGCTGAATCGGATGTTGGGTCGCGGTCAAGATGATCTCCTGTACGCGGGTACCGGGCTGGACTTCATGTATGGCGGCGATGGGGATGACATCCTCTTTGACGTCGATGGGAACCAGCTCGAGAATTTTGGTGTTCCCGAAGGTGATGAATGGCTCGAGTATGCCCGCAATCACGATTCGGTGTGGTATTACGGTGGCAGCGGGCGTGATGACATCATCAATGTCGATTATGTAACTGAGCCCGGACTCCTCGGTGGCCACCATCTGATCACGAGGTTAACCGAGAACAACGGTTTCTTCAGTTTTGATGCTCAGGTGCGTCTTGATTTCGCGGCGACAAATCCTGATGGGTCCCTTGTTTGGGATCCAAGCGATTTGGTCCAGCGAGTTGAAGAGATTCAAAACGCCTCTGATGACGATGCCCGCCAGCTGGCAGCACGTTCGCTGGAGCTATCCGGCGATTTACTTCCGCCCGAAGGTGATTTCCTAGCCATCATCGTAAACGCTGCCGAAGGTGATGACCAAGTCTTTGTCGGTCCAACGGTGCAGAAGACCGTCTGGGTCGCGGCCGGCGAGGGCGATGACATCGTTGAGTTTGAATCTGGTACCGCGATTCTTGTAGATCTGGCCGATTCCAATCAACGTAATGAAGTCGTCGGTGACCCTGATGATGCCTCGAACGCATTCGATCTGACAAGTCTGTTGGATGGGACTCGAAACACGATTGACGACACCGTGTACTTTGAGTTTGCTAGCCTGGATTCACCTGAAGATGTGGATTGGTATCGAATTGCCATCCAAGAGGCTGAGTTTAATCAGGGTTCACAAGAAAGAATCGTGGTGGACTCCCTTAGCGTCGATGACCAGATCTCTTTGGAGTTGTATACCGTCATGAACGGGCAACTCACTTTGCTCGTCACTGGAACGATCGATGACGATAGCACGCTAGATCCGATTCGCCCATCGAGAACAACCCTTCCACTCGAGGGGGCACGTTTCACCACCGGCCAGGATATTTTCCTGCGTGTTCGAAGCCTGAACGAGTCCCCCACTTCGTACAACTTGGGTATCGACCTGGATGATGAGCTACCACTAGGCGGAAGCCGTATCAGACTGGGCACCGTTTCCGACACCTTCCTTCGCCGTGATGTGATCGTGGGTGGACCAGGCGATGACATCCTGCGTGGCGGTCCTAGCGAGGACTGGGTAATTGGTGGATCCGGTGACGACATACTGACGGGGGGTGTTGATGGAAGTGCCGGTGACATCTTGATTGGTGAAGGGGGCAACGACACTTTCCAAATCATTCCAAGTGCTGGTGGGACTTCCGACGCTAATAGCGGAGTTAACACGACTCTTGTTGATGAGATCGAGGGTGGGGAAGGCTTCGATCGCGTGTTATTTCTTGGTGGAGATGTGGACGGCCGAGGCCTGCCAGTTCCTGATGTCGTCACGCTAAGGTATCAGCCACTACTGGCCGCATATGAACTGGCGGCGAAAGTGTGGGATACCACTAACCAGTCTTTTCTGGCTGATGGTGACGAGTTTGTAATCCACACCGCCGGTTATCGTACTCGAGGCGTGGAAGCGACTGAGTTTGATACTCGCGCGGGTGATGATGAGGTTCATTTGGAAGCTTCATCACTCAGCTTGCTCGAGAATGCGGGTGGAGAACTGGAAGCCGTTCGTGTTGGTGGTTTTCAGTTCCGAAGACCTGATGGGTCGAATGATCCCCGCGAGAGTTACGGCATTTCGCCGGGTGATTTTGCTGCTGGCGCGACCGCGTCTTCGTTCATCATCAATGGCGGCGTTGGAAACGACCGATTGTTTGGTTCCCCATTCGATGATGTGATCCGAGGCGGCGAAGGGATCGACCAAATCGTCGGCGGCGCAGGCAATGACGATATCCAAGGTGAAGGTGGCAATGATCTTATCATCGGTGATCAAGTCCAGGCTGGCACGACGCTTCTCGACCGATTCGAGTTCACGGCAGCGGGCATATCTAATTCTTTGCTGATTGGTGCGACCCCCGTTGATCTTTCTTCTGGTGAAGCCATTGGATTCACCCTTCATGAGGGTGATGTGGCTGACTGGTATGTGGTCGAGCCACCCGAAGATGGTAGCGCTGCTCTTTCGATTGGCGACGTTGAATTGCAGTTTATAGATCCCCTTGCTCAATCGATCATCGATTTCGACAGTCGAGGTAGCTTGCAGGTTCTGCCCGCCGAAAGAAATGCATTGGGACAACTTGTGGTCACCGGCGGAACTCCTGATGCTTATCTGGTGGGTGTTTTCAATCCAACGGCTGCGGCGTTGGTTGCAGAAGGTCCAATCCTTACTGATTTGATTCCTGACGGCGGCTTCCAAGACGTCGAGTTCCAAATTCGCACACCAAGCTTGCGTTTTGCTCGGACGATTGATCTGCGACTTGGATCCAATGAAGATGGATTATCAATCGCGGGAAGGATTAATGGTGAGTTGGCATCGTTTGGACTCAGTGAAACGATCCGAGCTTTCTTTGATGCTGCTCGCCAAAGGCTTCTTTTCACGTCGGCCCTGGGTGAGAACATCACCATTACTGGTAACACGGCGTTTAATCTGAGCTCGCTGGGCTTTTCGGATGGTCAAATCAGCGGCCAAGCGTCGATCGGGCTTGGCGACTACAGCCTATCAACAGCAAGAACCATTCCAGCGCCGAGCGTTGATGCGTTGACACAAACGCCCACTCTCTTTGAGTATCAAACAGCGACGCGACGAGTCACTTCGATCCCTTCAACATCCGTTTCACTCGATCAATCGCGTGTCACGTTGGATAGTGCTTACACCGCTGAGGCAACATCGGCGGGTGAGGGTCTTGGAACAATTGTCCACGCGGGCGATCTCAATGGCGATGGACGCCAAGACGCGGTGTTGGTCAGTGATACGACCGCGTACGTGGTTCTTGGTAATGAAGAACTTCCGGCGACGATTGATGGTGTGCGAGATGTGGCGGATTATGTCATCAATCTTGCAGTCGGTTCAGCGATCTATGAGATCGCCGACACGATCGTTGATTTGGATGATGACGGTCTCGACGATCTAACCTTCCATACCACATCACCGGGTCTGGTGACGACGATCCGCGTCTTGCCGGGCGAGACGTTGACGCAAACCAACGCGGTGTTGGCCACTCGAGGACTTGATACTCGGCAATTGGACGTGGGCGCTGCATCGAAACGTGTAGCGACGGTGGTGCACTCGGGCGCCGCTAGTGCCGTAAGCGTCGATTGGACTCAGTATGACGATGACGGTGCGCCGGACCTCGCCATCTTCGCCCGTAATCCTACTCTGTTGATTACTGGTCAAGCCGACCAGCTCGGTTACGGCGTCATTCGTGATGGTGACCCGATTCGATTCAATTTCACTCGAAACAGTGTTCTCAGCGGTGCTAATCTGGCATCGTTGGCCATTGGAAAGCCTATTGGCGAAGCGATTAGCGATGACGTGCTCGATGTTGATCTGCCATCGATCGGTGGAACTGACGAACTGCACGTGACTTTCGGCGACCTCGATGGCGATGGCACCGATGATGTGATTGCGACACTTCCCTATGGGTGGCAGTTCGACCATCGTGAAGTGACGGCTGTCTCTCAAACTTATCGAATCGCTGGGGGCACTGAGTTCGAAGGCATTCAACTGGGCACTGGACGAGCCCGAGCGATTGCCAGCTTTGATGAGATCGTTCTCAGTGGTGGTGGTCGTTCAGAAACCGGTGCACTCAATCAAGATACCCCCGTATTTGCAGGTGATCTCGATGGCGATGGCAAATCGGATCTGGTATTCGTTGCCGACTTCATCAATGCTGACTTCTTCAATCTTGGCGTTGCAAGGATCTACACGGCGGACAATCTACTTGATAAT
Source organism: Planctomycetota bacterium (assembly GCA_039027135.1). Taxonomy (GTDB): domain Bacteria; phylum Planctomycetota; class Planctomycetia; order Pirellulales; family Pirellulaceae; genus Rubripirellula. The sequence goes on along the minus strand of JBCCKZ010000036.1, from coordinate 8,960 downwards.
TCTCGGCCATTCAATGAAAAGTTCCCTGACACACAGATCTTGAGGGCCGGCGGCGTCGCCAACGTGCTAAGAAATCCATCGGCGTCCTTTGGGGACTTTGATGGTGATGGCGTCGCAGACCTTGCGTTAGCCGAGGATGGATTCGATGGACGTCAGATTTCGGTCTACTTCGATGCGCTGAATGTGTTCAGCCGTACTACGGAGACTAGCTTTGGTGATGCCCGCGTTGATGGCGTCGTCATCATCGGGCCTATCGGTGCGGATGATCTCGGGGGTATGCCCAATACCGCTTTCGATCTCAATGGTGATGGTATCGACGATCTTCTGCTTGGCGCGGGAGATGTCACCACCTCGACCGGGGCATTTCGCGGCGGTTCAATCTATGCGGTGGCTGGTGCTCCACGAACGATTGGTTTACCTGATAGTAGCGAAGTCATCGACCTAGCGAATGACTCGATCCGTGGTATCGGCGATATCGTTCGCGATTCACAAGGCCGTTTCGACGTCGTCGGATCGATCGACTCGGCAGACGAGGTAGCCTGGTACCGCTTCCGTTCATTGGGTGATGGCGATATCGGCGATCGAATTGTCTTGTCACCATCGGCTCCGGTGCAGACGATTGCACGTGCCGATGGGGTAGTTGCTACGATTCCGCTCGGTGGCGGGGATGGAGATGACCCCAACGTCACGTTGCGTCCGGGAGGTGCACTTGGTGGACTGGAACTTGACACCCACGCGTTTCTCGACCTGTTCGACGATCCCGAACGCATCGACCAAGCTGAATTACGTTTACGAGGGTCAGCGGTGGCGCCGGATCCCGTCGCTCCGCTTCGACACCCAGAGGATTTTACGGTGGTTCCGCTAGCTGACGGTGGATCCCAGGTGTTCTTTGTGGCTTCGTCGCCCGAAACCGGTATCGAGCTCTTTGCGACTGATGGAACCAACGACGGTACGCAGATTGTCGCGGACATCGTTCCGGGCCCCGGTGGCAGCTTCCCCGATAACCTGACTGCTTTCGGGAATCAGCTAGTCTTTTCGGTTACTGAGGGTGGCTTCTTGGAAGAGGAGGAAGACGGTGGTGCGCCCGTCGCGACCTTCTACTTCACCAAGGGTAGTGGGGTCACCGAGGTAGCCAACCCGGATGAACTCAATTTCGCCTTTGATGCGACGATCATCGAGTTCGATGGCAAACTCTACATCAGCGGATTTGATCAAAACTCGTTCACACCGAAGTTGGCAGTGATCGAGGACGACGATGGAAGACTCTCCATGACTGAGGTGGAGACCTTCAACAGCAGTAGCTTCCGTTTCGATGCGCCACGTATCATCGCATCGAACAACCTCGGTTTCTTCCTCGTGCATGGTAGCGAACTCTTCTTTCACAGCGGCCAAGCGGGAAGCTTCAAGACGCTCCTTGATACGGGAGGCTTCATTCTCTCGGGTGAAGACGATTTTACGCTTGCGGATAACCAATTGCTCTTTCGAGGTGCTGATAGCAGTGACGTTCGAGGTGCCTATGCCAGCGATGGAACTACCAATGGCACTCGGTTGCTGACGAGTCACGGGAAACTAGATGTCGATATGCCCAACGGCTTCACTGCAGATGATCAGGGCAATGCCTACTACGCCAGCGGCTTTGATATCTATCACTTCGATGGTTCAACCGCTCAGAGCATCTTCACTGCAAATCTTCCCGAAGAGCCCAAATCCAATGGTGTCTTTGAACTGTTTGCGGTTGACAATGGAGTGGTCTGGCTTGGCCGAAATGGAAGCAAAGAACGAGTCATCACCACACTCAAGTTCGATGGAACGGTCATCGCTCAGAATTCGATTGCTGCCGGGGCATTCCTTACGGTCGAAGACGTGATTCTTCTTGATGAAGAGTTGATCATTGGTTGGGATCGCCTTGATGCATTCTTTACCGATAGCACGCTTGTGTTGTCGGCCTACGACACTCGCAGTGGTGACTTGCGAACGATCACATCATTCACTCAGGAGCAGCTTGGAACCGGCAGTTTTGAGAGCTTCACGCTGTTCGAGGATCAAATCATCTTCGAGGGATATCGTGATGACAACCAATTCGGTGGAGAGCTTTGGACGACTGATAGAACTACCTCAGGTACCGGTCCTATTCAAGTCTCCGGCACGGGTACCGATGACGTCACCGTGACCTTGCGATTCGCTGGTGGGCGGAATGACTTCCGTATCACGGGCAACGAAGCTGATCAAGATGTGGTCTTTGTTCGCACGATGACCTTCAATGATGTCTCTCAGGTGCAGACTATCGATCTTGCACAGAACATCGACGCCATACGAAGCCTGTTTGATCGCGGATACCGTTCCATTGTCGTGACGATGACCGTCAACGAAGGAGAGGTCACGATCGATTCACCTGGAGATAGCGAAGGTTTGTTCATCCAACGTTCGGGCGGCGTACTTGGAGAGCTTCGAGATAGCGACGGACGGTTATTGGCTTCGCAGTTCAGTCAGTACGACCTTAGGAATCTTCCAGCGGGTGAGTATTTCGTGGGTGTTAGTTCCGCGTCAGGTGGGGCAATTGATTTTGATCTGCAACTCAATCCGCCGACGCTGGCTCATGGTCACGAAGGTGATTCAAATGATCAGCTCAGCGGTGGCGATGGTGACGATGTGGTCATTGGCGGCCCTGGGAAGGACCGGATCGCCGGCGACAGCGGACGAGATACTTTGGTGGCGGAAGCTTTTGAACGACGAGATTTTGAAGAAAGTGATTTTTCGCGGGGAGAGCTTCGCGAGAATGCGTATGCCGACTTTGAATCGCCTCTCCAACGACGCGATCCAGTTGTCGTGATTGGTGCAGCAGCCCAGAACCTTGATCGTGGTCAGATCAACATCATCGAGCCTGCGATCGCGCGAGCCATCGGTGATGTTCTCAATGTTCCCGTAATCAATGGTGCGGATGGTACGCTTCGATTTGCCAAGCCAGTTCACGCATCACAGCTTGGTGGCATTGCCGAGCTCAGTCTGGCTGGGCTTGGGCTTGCCAGCTTAGAGGGGCTGCAGCATCTCGTTGGGCTGCGAATGTTGGATCTGTCGGACAACAATCTGACGTCTTCAGATCTGGCAACTCTCCGGCCGAGGAACAACGCCACTGAGGGCTTGCTTGGGATTTTGCATCTCAACCTCAATGACAACGCGATCTCGTCCCTGGGCAATCTTGGTGCATTAATGACACTGCGATCGTTGTCGCTGAAGGATCAGCTTAATCGCAACATCACGTCACTCGTTGGATTGGAACAACTCGCCGAGCTAAGACACCTGAACGTCTCCGGTAATCGTGTCACGAATCTATCTCCGCTATCGCGACTATCGAACCTTCGAATTCTCGATGCGTCGGGCAACGAGTTTGCTCAGGTTGGCCTCAATCAAATTGACCTTCGTGGTTTTGTCGGCACCGAAGTGCTTGATTCAGCTACTACCTCGGTCAATGGAGTTTGGTCGTTCGCCGCAGATGACCAGGCGGTTGGAAATTCCTATCTCTTTGCCGATACGGAGACGGATGCTGGGGAACCGGTTCACTCTTGGACGATTGAGAATCTTCCACGTGGTCGATATGAGTTATTTGGACTGTGGCATGGCGATGCTTCGCACACGTCCTCCGCCGTTTATAAGGCTAGGGGCGTAACAGTTGGTGTCGTTGATCAACGTATCGAGAGTCTAGGGAGAGGATATGGCGATCGACAAATACAACGAATCGGCGAATTTGAATTTGATGGTTCGCCTCTGGACATCCAACTTGCATCGACGATTACGGAAGGCTTGCTCATCGCGGATGCGATTGTCGTACGACCGTCGAGCGGCGCACTTGCGGATTCGTTGATCCACTTGGAACTGCGAGGTGTTGCCGTCGGTGAGACGCAACGTGATGCGTTATTGGGAGAGCTCCAATCCCGCGGCGGTATCGTCCAAAGTGATTTGAATCTTGCCCCAACGTGGGTTGGCCCAAGCGGCTTATTACTTTCCACGGGAACGACACGACAAATTGCCGATGTGCAAGCGTTCTTCGATGATGACCAGTCGGGTCCGCTATCCATAAGCGTCGCTAGCAGCCATCCCGGAATTGACTTGAGTCAGAATGGTGACGCGCTTCGCATCAGCGCAAGTCGAAGCATCGAGGAAGTTGTCTTCTTGGAATTCACGGCAATCGATAGCTTCGGCACATCGACTGTTTTTGGGCTTCCCGTCGCAGTTGGGTTCTCGCTGGGGCAGGGAACGATCACGTCAGCCGACGGGGCAAACGGTATCGAAGGAATTCGTGTCGTCGCGGAAAGCAACGACGGCACCGAGTTTTTTGCCATCACCGATCGCCAGGGACACTTCAACGTGCTCGTCGATGGAGCTGATGGTTTGATTGAAGTGGTCGGCGAGCAGAACGTTCGCGAATTTGTTGGTCCTTCACAACGCACCTATACGTTGGGCGGATTCTCGATCCTTGAGGATTTGGACTTCAGCATCATTCCCGGTGTCTCGATCAACGATCCGGGCCAGGTTGATGAGGGGGACACCATCACGCTTACAGCCGATACCGGTCCAAACAATGAGAGTGATTTCGCCTATCAATGGTTTATTACAGGTGGCCCCATTCAGGCGGGCCGTTTGGACGGCAAATCGGTAGATTTCAAGCTTCTTGACAGCGGTGTCTACACGGCTCGAGTTGTTGCGACCAGGAGCGATCGAAGAGTATTCGAGGAAACGCGGATCTTTGTCGTGGATGAAGTCAGGTCATTGCTAAACATCGGTGACGATGTGAGTGAGTTTGAAGGTGACTTCGTTCTCAATCGATCTTTCATTATTGATCCAGGCGTCGAATCAGTTCTGTTCAACATCGACTACGGAAACGGTCAGCCTATTGAGGCCATTCAAACCACTAACGCATCATTCTTGACGCTGGAAACATTCTATGGCCAGGCCGGTGTCTACACCGTCAATGTGCTCGCCATCGTTGATGGCGAACAGTTCGAGGATTCGTTTGAAGTTGAAGTCGTTGAAACGACGCCGATAATCAGGCTTCTCATTGATGAAGAATTTGTTGCGTCCGGGTTGGCCGGCGCCATCGAAGTGGACATCCTTGACCCTGCCCGCTCCATCGATCGAACTTCTTGGGTGATGAGCTTGGATTTCGGTGATGGCTCTGAATCAATCGACCTGTCAGATCAAATTGACATTCTTGAGGAAGGTGGTCGAGGGTCACTGACGATTCCTCATGACTATGCGCAGGGAATCTACACGGCAACGCTGAATGTGATCGATAGCGATGGTGAGACATTTGAAACTTCAATCGAGGTGATTGTCGAGAATGATTTGCCCTCTGGTTCAATTATCGCGCCAGCCGCAGTCTTCGAAGGTTCAGCTTTCGAGGTGTCGATTGACGTGGTTGATGCGGATGCCGTGACCGTCGCCTGGGATTTTGGTGATAGCTCCGCATTGCAAGCCGGGGAAACCGCATCGCACTCCTACAGCGAGGATGGCGTCTACACGATTACTGCAATGCTTACCGATGCCGATGATGCCGTATCAGTTCGAGATCTGACCATTACGGTGAATGCTGTAAATGACGCCCCCACGATCGCGTCCATCACGTCGCAAACCGTGAACGAGACATTCTCGATCGCCATTCCGGTCATCGCGAATGATGAAGACGGAGACACTCTTGAGTTTTCACTTGTCAGGGCTCCACAGGGACTGACGATTGATGATGCGGGAATCATTCGATGGATACCCTCGCCGGATCAAGGTGGATTCACCTACGGGTTCGATGTCGTGGTTTCGGATGGACTTGCCGATATTTCTCAGGGAATTTCGATCACTGTTTTGGATACTGGTGCCGTAGGTGGCCAGCTCTTTGAAGACTTTGACGGCAACGGATTATTCGATGGAGGTGATCCAGCCCTTGATATCACGACAGTCTTCTTGGATGTCGGCAATGATGGCATCGTGGATCGAAGTGTTCAAACGGATGCCAGTGGTTTCTTTGAGTTTGGGAATTTGCCGATTGGTTTGTATCGAGTATTCGTGGATCTACCGCAGGGAATGCAGCCGACGACGCCAACTGATTTTCTGATTGACATGGATGTCGCCAGTCGTGTTGTGCTTGATGCTATCGGTGGCACATTTGATGTGGATGGCGATGGTGTTTCAAATGAGGGCGAACAGGATGTTGGCGCGTCCCAAGATCTCAATTCCGACGGTGTAGTGGATTGGCGACAAGCCAACGTCGCTTCGGTGGACGTGGGTGCGACGGTGGCAACGTTGCAAACTATCGCGGGTCTGAGGCTGGGGAGCGTGACTTCCAATCTTGCGAAGCAGATTCCCGTTGACGCCTTTGCGAACGCGAATCGATTGAGTTTCCAGATTGATGGATTGGCGATTGGGGGACGAGCTGAAGTTGAGATTCAGCTTGATTCAAAAAACCCAGGGATCAATGCCTTCTACCAAGTCACCCGTGACTCCGCCACCAATGACGACGTGTTCACGCTGATCGACGGCGAGAACTTCATCGATTCAGATGCGGATTCAGTCTCGCTGCTGATTGAAGATGGATCGGAGCTGGATGCCGACGGTCAGCGCAACGGACAGATAGACTTGGCACTGCAAGCGGCAAGTTCATGGACGAATACTCGTGAGCCAATGGATACCAACAATGATGGATTGGTCACTTCACTTGATGCGCTGCTCGTGATCAATCGATTGATACGTCAAGGGAACGACGCCGAAATTCGTGGGCCGAAACCCAGCAGTGAAGCCTTCACTGACGTGCATCGAGATGGATTGATCACCTCACTCGACGCGTTGCTTGTGATCAATCGCCTTATCAGAGACCAGAATACGAATTCGACGGGTGAGGCGATCTTCGATGAGTCTCATCAAGACTCCTTTATGCTTCATGAAGATGACGAGCAACGGGATGAAGTTCCCGAATCAGAACGACCAGAGCGGGGGCTCTTTTAATGAAACCTCTTTCAATCATACATGTAATCGGATCACACATGCCCACTCTGCCTACAACTTCGAAACTCATTCTCACACTGGTGTTTCTAGTTGCCCCACACGCTTATGGCGACGTGCAAATCATCGTTCGCGACACCACACTGGATCGTAGTGGCGTCGGTGTCGTGGAAGTGTATGCAAGGCCAACGAATGATCCTTTTCATGTGACATTCTTCTCGCTTGGAATTGATATTCAACAAAGCATCATGGGGCCTCGTCGATTGGTTATTCCGACTGACGATGCTATCGATGGAATGACGACTCGTGCCGAAGAAACCTACTTGCATTCGAACTACCTTTTCGCTGGTGAGTCATTGACGCTATCTAGCACTGGCACGCCTGTGTCTCGCGTGCGACCCGATGGATCATTGATTTACTCAGATGGTTTCGCGTTGGCGACACCCGGACTGAATCGGTTCTTTGATTCCGAGCGTTTGATCACAAGTTTCGGTGTGCGAGCCGCGCCAGGAACGATGCTGGCTGAAGGCGAGAGTTTTGAGGTGCATGTTGATCCGGATGAAGTCATCTTTGCCAATGAACGCGGTGAATTTGTGAATGTCGCCCAACCAATCACCGCCGGCCAACTGACCGTATCGGCAATTCCTGAGCCAGGTTTCTTTTGGGTCTTGGCGGTTCCCGTGCTGCTCTTGGGTTGCCGGTCGAGACGCTCGCGCTTGGGATGAGTTTGCCGCCGGTATTATCGGGCCGGATGTCGGCACGAGTAAATGTCTCAAACAGGAACAGGTTCTTTCGGGAGTCGTAGAGACGCTGCAACTCCTCGCGGTCAGATTCATCGAGTGTGTCCCACCACATTCTTGCGTCTTCAATGAATTTTTTCGGAAGACTCTCAACGATATTGATTGGGGTTGGAATCATCTAAACGATGGTGCCTGCTTGAATATAGCGAGATCTAGTTGAAGCCAAATCGTAGCCAAAAGAAGAACTTCGCTCAAAAGCTAGCGTGGGCGTGAGAAGCTATTTCGGCCGCGATCTTGTTAGCCGATCGATGGGGCAAGGTTCGTCGCCCAATCACTGAATCTTGATGAGACGCGTTTCGATTCAGCATCACCTTGGAGGTAGCTATAAACTGGCGGGTCGGCTGGATCTTCAAGCGGAAAATACAGAAATGGATAGCCTTGTCGCATTAAAAACACAAAGAACGCTTTTGGAAAAAGTGAGGTCACTTTGTGCTCTTCGATAACGCCAGACGCGGCGTCGTTGATCATGCGTAGATGGTTGGTCGTGCAATCAGAACCTGTAACCCCCTCCGGGGGATGTGATCCGCATACGCGAAGGTAGGCTCGGTAGGCGGAGGGAAACCGATAGCCGAACAAATCTTCAAGGGCCTTGATTTCGGAAGGCTTGACGTTTCCAGTCGCGATACCTGACAGCAGATAGAGGTTTCGAAACTCTTCTTCAGCCGACTCGCGGTCCCGGCTTAGCCGACGGCAATCTGGGCACTGCGAGTCGGTGTCGTTTGGCCAACTACTAGCGGACTCGACGCGAACGATTGGATCAAGGAAATGGAAAAGACGTCCGCATTGGCGGCAATGGTTGAAAGGCATGGCTCCAGAAGACTAACGGGAGGCGTTCTTGGCGTTGCCATTTGCGAGTTGGGTAACGCCTAACCTTGTGAATTTTCTACCACGATTGGAACACAGGGCTTTTCCAAGTAGCTTTCGCAATCACGGGTAAATGACTCTTTCCGTCATTCCATGTAGGCAGTCATCTTGACCTTGGAAATCCAAATGCGGCTTGTTTAGTCACCTTTGAAGACGATAACTCCTGTGAGTTGAACCAGCATATCGATTTAGCCGCGTCGAGTCGCAATAATCCACGCGATTAGAGGCGAAGTAGCCACAGGCTTCTTCTCCGGCTGGAACGCGCGGGATGATTACACTTCTCTTGCATTGGAATGAGATGGCCGCATTTGG
>JBCCKZ010000035.1:0-16918 GCA_039027135.1 Planctomycetota bacterium | reverse complement strand
GTCGAGCAATCTCGCCGCTTCGTCGGTGAGAATAAGGTTTAATGAGTCCAGTTCAAACGGTGTCAGCCCCTGCATGTGGGACGGAGGTGGAGGCATGCCGCGGAACCTTGGATCACGGTAATTTCCAAAGATCCCTCGTTTGATAAAGAAATTAGCCAGTCTTTGCCTGCTGATCTCCTCAGAAGGTAGGTGAGAGAAACGTTTTGCAGCCAGCTTTCTCACATTATCGATGGTTTCCCTCGTGTCGGGGTCGCTAGCGATTCTATCTTGCAAAAAGCGATCAAGCGCAAAGTCAATGCGTTCGATGACTTCATCATCCAAGACGCTGCCGGAGGCTACCGCCATCCAGCCTCGTGAGTCATCGATCGCTTTTTCGATCGCTTCGCTTCGGATTTCAGGATCTTCCGCGTCGACTAGCCGACGCGTTTCGTCATCGAGGCGACTTCGCCATCGAGTGAAGTCTCGCATCGTTTTGAACAAGTCATCGCGATCGACTTGGATCGAGACTGCCTCTGCCGTGTTCCGAAGCTTATTCTTTTCACGCTCATCCATTCGAACAAAACGATCAAGGTTGTCTTGGAGATAAAGGCGGTCTTCCGATGGCAGTTGCTCAAGCTGTTGCATCGTTGAACGTACATCCGCAGAAGTGAGGGGCAGCCTGAGCAATTCCTCGGCTTCTGGCGAAAGGCGGCCGCGGGGTGTTTCTAGTTCAGTTGTGGTTCGAATGAGGCGAGCCCATTCCGGATTGGCGGCGAGCTCACGCATGAAGGAGAGATCGCTACCGTGTTGGTAGGCCTCAAGGTCACGGGCGATCGCCAATTCTTCAAGATGTGATAGTAGGGTCCTCCGCTCCACAATTCGATAGGCGATGCCAGTGGCGATGGCGACGCCTGCGAGCAGCGCAGTGACAAGTCCCGTTTTTAACCAGGGATTGGCGAAGACCTCGTTTGAGCTTGCTGGTTCGATCTCAGTGATTGCCATCTCCAGCGTTGATTGGACGACGCTGTTCGATCCGATGTCTTTGTCGAGTACCTCGAGGCAATCCCAATCACTTTGTAGTTGGCTGAGTCGCTCGCTCAGGGCATCCTCTTCGAGCAAACGCTTCTGCAGGTCGTTTCGTTCGTCGAGACCGAGCTCATCGTCAAGATAGGCGGTCAACAAATCATCGTCAGTTGTTGTTACGCTCATCCGGGATACTCCTCGACTGCGGGCATCGAACCGCTTGGCATCTCGATGTATTGCTTAAGTGCTTCTCGCAAGTTGACTCTTGCGCGACTCAGGAGGGATTTCACCGCCTTGGTCGTCAGGTCCATTGACTCGGCAATCTCTTGATAGCTCATGTTTTCGAACCTCGAGAGCATTAACGCCATTCGTTGCCTTTCACCGAGAGTCGCCACGGCTTGACGTACCATCTCGGCTCTTTCGTCATTCTCGATCAAACGTGTTGGCATCAAGCCACTCGCTTCGGGCGCGGTGTCAACCACACTCGTTGGTCCCGACTTGTCCTTATTCGAGGAGCCCGCGATATCGGTTTCCGGCGACTCGCCGCGGCGCGCATTGTCCCGCTTGGCATTTTTGGCAACGTTGCCGGCGATGAAAAATAGCCAGGTCGAGAATTTTGCTTTGGGTTCGTATCGTTTTCGGGCTCGAAATATCCGCATAAAGGTCTCCTGAGCGAGATCTTCAGCGAGATCGGGGCGGGGACCAGCAGTGCGGAGAAGGCGGATCAAGCGATTCTCGTATCGGGTAACCAGTTCTGCAAACGCCGCCGCATCATCATCGCGCACCCGCAGCATTAACCGAACGTCAGGGTCGGTCTGCTCGTAATGATTCGTCGCGGAGGATGACGGCATGAAAAATTAACCCACGAGATCCGCCCAGGTTTCGGGCGTCTGATCCCTTTAGGATAAGCGATCGAACAAAAGGTGCTAGCATATGCGGATTGGAGCAGTTTTCCGGGCCTTTTCATGGCTGCTGGCTTTGGCCCACATGGACTTTTTTGAAACGTCCCGTTTCGCCGTCACTCCACCTCTTCGTACTCGCCCTCGTCCCAGCCTTCATCGGCGGTCTCCTCGTGTTCCTCCGGTGCATCGGATGGGTCTTCCCCTTCCTCCTCCTCGATGCCTTGCATGGCATTCCACTGTGCCATCGTCATGATGACCTCGCGGGCCTTGCTGCCGTTGTATTGACCCACGATTCCATCTTCAGCCATGAAGTCGATCAGCTTGGCGGCACGTCCGTAGCCAATGCCCAGGCATCGCTGTAGAAGGCTGCACGATCCCCTTCCCTCTCGGATGACGACTTCAATGGCACTGTCGTAGAGCTCATCACGTTGTTTGATTTGCTCCATCGATGCAGTGCCATCGCTATCCTCATCATTGACTTGCAGCTCGATGAGTTCCTCAACGAATCGTTGTTCGGCGGTTCCACAATGACCGCAGACCGTGTCAATCTCCTCGTCGGATAGGAACGTTCCCTGGCCACGAATGAGCGTCGACGTTCCGGGCCAAAGGAATAACATGTCGCCGTTGCCAAGCAACTTCTCAGCACCGTTCTCATCAAGAACGACTCTTGAGTCGGTCTTCGAGGCAACCTGAAAACTCAGTCTCGCGGGCAGGTTCGATTTGATCAATCCAGTGATGACGTCGACCGTCGGTTTTTGCGTGGCGAGGATCAGGTGGATGCCAACAGCCCGAGCCTTTTGGGCGATACGAACGATGTGAGTTTCCACATCTTTGCCTGCTGTCATCATCAGGTCAGCCATTTCGTCAGCGACGATGACAATGAAAGGAAGTTTGTCGGGGACATCACGTGGATTGTCATCCTCGTCAATCTCCAGACGACGAAGGATTTCGTCCCTGCCAAGACTGTTGAAGCTGTTGATGTGTCGTACACCTACCTTTGCCAGAAGGGAGTATCGCTCCTCCATCTTCTCGACGGCCCAAGCCAAGATGGCCTCGGCCTTTTTCATGTCCACTATCACCGGGTGCATGAGGTGAGGGAGTTGGCCGTATCCTGACAGTTCGACCATTTTCGGATCGATCATCAACATCCGAACTTCGTCCGGTCGGCAGCACATCAGTATCGATGTGATGATGGCATTCAAGCAAACGCTCTTACCGGTACCGGTTCGACCAGCAATAAGAAGGTGAGGCATCTTCGCCAAGTCGACAACCATCGGGTTTCCAGAGACGTCCTTGCCCAAGAACACAGGAATGTTCATCTTCTGCAACGATGTGTCGGACTCTTCAATCACATCACGCAACCGAACAACCTGGCGATTCTCGTTGGGAACCTCGATTCCAACCGTGTTTTTTCCAGGAATCGGCGCAACGATGCGAACGCTAGGAACTCTGAGCGCAATCGCAAGATCGTCAGCGAGTCCCGTGATTTTGGACAGCCTTAGTCCCGCCTCCATTTCGATCTCGTACTGAGCGATAACGGGGCCAGTCTCAATTTCAACGACCTTGATGTTGAGATCAAAGTTGCGAAAAGCCTGTTCAAGCAAGAGTGCTTTGCGTCGCACTTCAATCAGCTGGTCTTCATAGCTGATATCGTCGGATTGCTGTAAAAGCTCTAACGCCGGAAGTCGATAGTCGCCAAAATCCTCAGGTGCACTCTCACGAATTTGTTCATCGAGATTGTCGTTTTCGCCGCTCTTTGCCGTCTTCTTGCCCTGACTAGCCGATTTAGGCTCGGGAACTTTCACACGGATTTCACTCGATGCGTGAGCTTCGCTCGGTGGTTCAAGCAAATCCTCGTCCGAGTGAGGTTCATCCTGGCGAAGCTCGATTTCATCGCCCTCATACTCAAGGTCACGATAGCTGGAGTCATCTTGGGGCTCGAACTCCTCCTCCTCGTACTCGCTTCCCTCCTCCCATTCGGCTTCGTCGATCTGTTCGTCTTCGAAGGTGGTCGGCGGTAAGGTCTCGACTGGTTGCTCGAGTTTGCGTTTGGGGCGGTTGAGCTTGATCGTTGGACCATCATCGATGGTTGCATCGGTCGAGGTAGATTCGATCGTGTCTCCTTCTATCAGGAGCGGCTCTTCAAGATCGGTGTAGGGTTTTCGTCGACGTAGGGGAGCGGGGATGCTTCGATGGGCAACATCAAAGGAACGGCGAGTGACTTTTTGCGACTGTCGGAATGCAACTCGACCTGCATAAAGCAACGCGTAGTCACTCACCATCAATAAACCGATTACGAGCGTCGTGCTGGTGAGAATCCAAGCTCCCATGGGAGCGAAGTGTTCCAGCAAGAACGTGGACCCCATCGCACCCCAATAGCCACCGTTTCCTACAACAGGCATCCCATCGATGGTGATCGGCAACATACAGGCCGCGGTCGAGACCGCCGTTACCACCAATGTTCCACCGATGAATCGAAGCAATGGTGCATTCATGCCACCCCGGGTGATCAATGCAGCCGCGACCCCTCCACCTCCCGCAATGATCAATCCGGCGCTAACGCCTATCGATGAAAACAACGCTGACGCAATCAACGCCCCCCAGTAGCCGCAAGCGTTGGTGATCTGGGTGTTCGTTGGATAGGCAATGAAATCCGCGGTATGGAGTAGACTCAGTGGCCAAATAGGGCGTGAAACAGGGTCTGCAGGATCGAAGGTGATCAAAGACACCAGCAAGAGAAGCGTTCCAGCCACCAACACAACGCTGGTCACGTCGCGGACAAGGTCGACTTGACGGACCTCGGGCACCTCACCCAGGGGAGCATCAAGCGGATCGCTCGTCGACATAGTTCAATTCTTGCGAGGAAATCAGGGGGAATCCAACATCTCGCACTTCGGCCAAATTCCACCGGCAGGATGAGTTCGCACCTCATGACCGGCAAAGGTTGCCATTTTGCGCCCCACCTGCCGGGTTGTCGTGCCTCGCTGGTATCCCCATCATCACAAGGAATTCAGATGCTTACCGATACTCACGAGGAAATCCTCGATATGAGCCGCACCGATCCAGAAAACTTGCCGCCTTTGGCGGAAACGCCTAGCGATTTGCCGCTAAACGATGGGGAACAGACACTTTACTGTGACCATCCGTCCATGTTTCGCAACCAGCCACTTGGCTTCATCGTGCTGAGTCTGCTTTGTCTGGTTGTGGTGGGCATCCCATTCATGATTGCGTGGTGGGTGAAGTGCCGTAGTACTGAACTGACGATCACGACCCAGCGGACGCGTTTGCATCGCGGATGGTTGTCGCGAAACATCACGGAGGTTTGGCACCGCGACATCCGCAACGTGTTACTTCAACAGAGCTTTAGCCAGCGAATTTTTGATACCGGTCGCATTGGAATAAGCAGCGCGGGCCAGTCGGGTATCGAGATCGATGTAGCGGGAATGAAGAATCCGCTCTTGATCAAGGACCTCATCGATGAACATCGAGCAAAGGTCTCGGGCAACGAGTAATTCTCATTGACCAGATCCTGTGGATTGATAGTCACACAAACTCCACTGTGTGATCCATCCTCCCTGAACTCGTGTTTTGAAAGAGTGGGGCTCTGAAAGGGTAGATGAATTTTGCCGTTAGATAGGTGAAGTTTGAATGTTTTGCGTGCCCGAATTTCAAACCTCGACATCCTTCTTTGCACTTCCAAAACCCTCCCCGGCCGTTGAAACTTCCGACCCTCCCAGGAGGCATTGGTATCTACACAAGTCCGCTGACCGAGGTGAGCCGTGACCCGCATAGGAACGCAGCGAACTGTTTGATTGTTGGTGGGGGGCCGGGCCATAGCCAGCCTAGACCCTCTCTGGATAGCAGATTTCCCCAACAATCCGGTTATCTCAATTGCCCGGTGCCTCCGCGGCTTCGCCGCATCCGGTCCGCGGCTCACAAGAACCAGCAAATCACGCTAAATGACTTGTGTAGATACCAATGCCCAGGAGGAGGGTAAGTCCGGCGGATAACTCCAGCGTGTTGCCTCTGGGTACTCAAGAACCGGACGACCTCCAGGTAGGAGGGTTGAGGTCACTTGTATAGACAAACAATGCGTCGCTGAGCATCACCGAGAGAGGCTCACTTAGTTCGATAGCCTAAGATCACGCTGCCGGATTGAGGAACTCGCTCAAGCGATCCATTCTTGATGGGCTCTGGAGCTTCGCTACCGCCTTGGCTTCGATTTGTCGGACACGCTCGCGAGTCACCTTGAAGATTCGTCCGCACTCTTCGAGCGTGTAAGAGTAGCCATCAACTAATCCGTATCGCAGACGGATGATCTCACGTTCACGATACGTCAACGTCTTGAGAAGCTCATCGATCTTGCCTCGCAAGATGCCGTCTGCGGCCATCTTGACCGGATTGTGGGCATCGTTGTCCTCGATGAACTCACCGAAGCTGCTGTCTTCGCCTTCGCCCACGGGGCGGTCCAGACTGACGGGTGAACGGCCGATGTCCATCACGCGACGAACTTCTTCGATCGGTACGTCCGCGTCTTCAGCGATCTCTTCGTAGGTGGGCTCACGATGCAGTTTTTGGTTGAGCCGCTTCTGAGATTGGCGAAGACGACTGAGCACATCGATCATGTGAACGGGGATCCGGATCGTGCGTGCTTGATCGGCGATTGCACGAGTGATTGCTTGACGAATCCACCAAGTGGCTTAGGTGCTGAACTTGAAGCCTCGCCGATACTCGTACTTGTCGACTGCTCGCATTAAACCTGTATTGCCTTCTTGAATTAGGTCAAGGAATGACAAGCCACGATTGCGATACTTCTTAGCGATCGAAACGACAAGTCTCAGGTTGCCGTTGCTGAGCTCGCGTTTGTATTGCTCGTATAGATCGAAGTACTTCCTTGCGGCAGTCATTCGGTTGTGGAGGCTGGTCGGGCTTTCCTGTGTGACGATAATCAATTCTCGAAGCTCTTGCTTCAAGTCCGCTGCTTCGTCGCAACTCATCGCATCATCGCCAAGCTCAGCGAGACGGGACCGAATATAGTTCATCCGTCCCGAGATCTCTTCGAGTTGGTGTAGAAGAGGTGTCACGCGTCGGCTACGCAGTGAGAGTTCTTCAACCAGTTCGACTGCCTTCTTTCTCGAGCGAATGAACCGTTTTCGAAGTTCGGCTTTCAATCGAGGTGAGGTGCTCCGCCGAATGATTTGTCCGAAGTCCTGGCGATTCTGCGCGACCAGGTGGTCCAGTGTGCGGAGGTTCTCCGGCATTCGGCGGATGATCTGGTCTTTTGTAAGTTGCTCAGTCAATGAGACCTTAATCGTGCGATCAAAAGGCAGGTCACCTCGGTGAACTCGTTTGAGTGTTGCGACGGTCGCACGCATCGCGTAGTCCGATTCGAGCAACGCTCGTCGGAAAAGTCTTCGATTGATTTCAATCTTCTTGGCGATCGCGACTTCCTGATCTCGATCAAGAAGTGGGATCTCTGCCA
Source organism: Planctomycetota bacterium (assembly GCA_039027135.1). Lineage (GTDB taxonomy): Bacteria > Planctomycetota > Planctomycetia > Pirellulales > Pirellulaceae > Rubripirellula. Next base: position 9,532 of record JBCCKZ010000035.1, on the reverse strand, counting down.
TTTGAGATAGGTACATCCGAATAGGGTCATCGGAAGGACGCGGTGAATCCGCCGCCGCAGGCAAGGTCGCCGGAGAGCTGAGTTCGATCGTTACCTCTTGGTCGTCCTGGAGAACGGTGGTCCCCTCTTCATCATCGGTGGCTTCGGCGCTATCTGACTCTTCACCAATCCAAGGTTCTGCCAGTAAGACGCCCTTGGGCGCAGGTTGGTCAACCAACTCGATCTTGTAACGTTCCAAAACGGCGACCAAGCGAGCGAGCTTGTCCGCGTTGTCGTCTTCATCTGGCAGGTAAGCGGAGACTTCCTGATAAGTCAGCTTGCCTGTCTCTCGGCCACGAGCAACCAACGACGACAAATGCATGTCCATCCCAAGCATCCTCAAACCTCCATGTTCGGATGTTGTGTGATTCACTTGATCGCGATGTCGACGTTCCCTCGCCGCTCTTCGGACTCGTCTGACAGAGTCCAATTCGTATGTCGCGTTCAAGCGGGCAACAATGTGTGCCGGTTCTGAGTTCTTGCCTACACCAGTTTTCGAAGAATCTTTGAGCAAACGGCTCGATAGTGAAAAAAACAGCGTGATTTACGGGCGAAAAAAAATTTTATGAGAGACCCGGATTGCTGTTTGAAAGCAAGTATCTGATATGCGGCTGACACAACATTTGGTGTGCTCAAATCAATCAACAAGCGATGCTAGCATTTGCTCGGTGACTTCATCAATGCTCAGTGAGGCATCCAAGACAGTGACGTGAGAGGCCGAGTTTTGAGCTTGCTCCAAAAACTGCTGTCGCACCGCCTCCAGGTAACCAACACCACGCGATTCCATACGGTCGCGATCTTGCCCCACTCGCTGCATCGCAACTTCAGCGGGTAGATCCAGCAAAAATGTCTGATGCACTTTTAAGTGTCCAATGGACCAGTTCCCCACTTCCCAGAGGGATTCAGGTTGAATGGGGCCCGGCGACCCATCGCTGGCCAAACTTTGGTAAACCACGTTAGAGAGTAGGAATCGATCGGTGATGACATCATCGCCGGCTTCAAGCCAAGGTATGATTGATGATTCTACCATCTCACATCGCGATGCCATGAATAGCATCGCTTCGGTGCGTCGATGGATCGTCAACTTAGAGTCCAGCAACAGTTCACGCAGTTTTAGCCCAACCGGTGTGCCTCCGGGGTCTCGCGTTGTTTGGACACGACGATTCTTTGATCGCAGATCGGCTGCCAAACGCTCTATCTGAGAGCTTTTCCCAACGCCATCAATTCCTTCAATGGCATACAGCCTTCCCTGGGGATGGTTGATTGTGGAAGTGTCAGGTGTTTCTGAGCGTTGCGTGTTGCGTGTTGTCGTCACTTTGCGTTTTGGCTCTCGGCGGCATCGAAGCCACGTTTGCGTAGCAATGCCGAGGTGTCAACATCACGACCTCGGAACTCTCTAAATCCCTCGGCCGGGTCGATCGTGTCACCGACGCTGAAGACATTCTGGCGTAGCGAGTCAGCAACTGCTTGGTCAAAGAAGCTGCCCGCCTCTTCAAATCGTTCAGCTGCATCAGCTGTGAGTGCATCAGCCCACAAATAGCTGTAATATCCTGCAGAATACGAGTCACTGCTGAAGATGTGAGAAAAGTGGGGCGTTCGGTGACGCATGGGCAGTTCGTTAGGCATGCCAAGCTCGGCCAGCGTTTCCGCCTCGAATCGATCGGGATCGATATTGGCATCGCCAGCCAAATGTAGCTTCATATCGATCAATGCGCTGGCTAGGTACTCCGTGGTCGCGAAACCCTGGTTGAATGTCGACGCTTTTTCGATCTTGTCGATGAGCTCTTGTGGGATCGGTTGGCCTGATTCGACGTGCGTCAAAAACTTGGACATCACCTCGGGCGTGCTTAACCAATGTTCATTAATTTGAGAAGGGAACTCGACATAGTCGCGAGGAACGTTCGTGCCAGCTTGTGAGCGGTATTTGACGTTGGATAACAAGCTGTGCAGGGCATGGCCAAACTCGTGGAAGAGGGTGATCGCGTCATCCCAGGAAACCAGTACGGGGCCATCACCGGATTTGACGAAGTTTGAATTGTTTGAAACGATTGGGCGCACCGGAGAGTCAAGGTTGCTTTGTTCGCGGTAGTCGGTCATCCAAGCGCCGCTTCGTTTTCCTTCGCGTGCAAACGGATCGAGGTACCAGAGCCCAACAAAATTGTCTTGCCCGTCGGTTACCTCATAAGTAGTGACGTCCGGATGAAAAACGGGAATGCCGGAGATTTGATTGAACTTGAGGTCGTAGATTTCTCCGGCAGCCCACATCATTGCCTCAACCAGCCGATCCAGCTGCAGGTACGGTTTGACTTCCGTCAGATCTAGATCGTATTTTGCTTTGCGAACTTTCTCGGCGTAGAAGCGGTAGTCCCATGGTTCGATCTTGATGGCGGCCGAAGACTGTTGCTCGGTTTCCGCATCGGCAATGGCTTGCATGTCGGCGACCTCCTGGAGAACTCGTTCGATTGCTTGCGGCCAAACGGACATCATCAGATCCATGGCCGCTTCGGGCTTGCCCGCCATCGTGTCAGCCATTCGCCAGTGGGCATGGGTTGGGAATCCAAGAAGTTTCGCGCGGGCGGCGCGGAGCTTCAAGATCTCGGCGATGATTGCGTTGTTGTCGTATTGATTTCCGTTGTCGCCGCGGTTGTAGTACCGTCGCCAGACCTGCTCGCGGAGTGCTCGATCCTCTGCATAGGTCAGGACTGGATCCATCGAAGAACGCGTGTTGGTAACGGCCCACTTCCCTTCGCTTTCATCTCTTTCGATAGCCGCATTGCGCATCGCTTCAACGACGCTGTCGGGAAGGCCCGCTAATCTAGATTGATCATCGATCCAGGTTACATGTCCCTTTTCTTCCTCCAGAACGTTCTGTGAAAAATCCGTGTAGAGTCTGGCAAGCCTGGAGTTGATTTGGGTTAGTCGGGCTTTTTCAGCGTCGTTGAGGTTTGCGCCGCGACGGCCAAACGTCTCGTAAAGATCTTTAACCAATCGCTTCTGGGAAGGAGAAAATTCATCCGGGCTTTCGAGTGACTGACGGTAAACCGTCTCAATCCGTCGGAGCAAATCCTCGTTTTGATAGAAGCGGTCTTCATGCTGTGAGAGCATGGGAATGATTTGCTTTTCCAGATCGGCAATGGGGCCAATGTTCAGATTCGATGCATGCACGAAGAAAATGCTCTCGAGTCGCCTAAGCACTTCGCCGCTCCGTTCGAGGGCTTCGATCGTATTGGCAAATGTAGCCGTTTGCTCATCAGCGGCGATTTCTCGCCACTCAGATTCGGTCTGCTGAATGGCTGCCTCAAAAGCGGGGAGGAATTCTTCACTCCGTACTTGGTTCCATGGAGGAACTCCACCGTGCGGGCCAGGCCAAGGCTGAAGAAGGATAGAAGAGGTTGAATCTTGCAAGGTGGATATCTCCTGGCAACGAGCCGATGGGATCGAGTAGGGACCGATGAGCAAAATCGCCATCGATGAAAACGAGATCGTTAAGGATTGACGATACAAAAGTGACTGGGGAGGGTTGAGTGAACGCATGAGCGGGGGCCGCACCTGATACAATGATGAAGCTACGAGAGTAACATTCAAGAGAACACCTTTTCGCGTAAGTCTATGCCGCAAGAAGCTCCGATTCAGCCCGCCTTCGAGATCTCACGTCGACTTTGCGAGAATATGGATTCGGTGGTCTTGGGCAAACCGGAGACGGTCAGATTGTTGGTCGCATCTCTTTTGGCGGGACAGCACATTCTTTTAGAAGACGTGCCGGGGGTTGGAAAGACGCTCGTTGCCAAGTCTTTGGCTCTTTCGATCGAAGGTAGTTTTTCGAGGCTGCAATTCACGCCGGACTTGCTCCCATCTGACATCCTGGGAAGCATGATTTACAAAGCGGATTCGCACACATTTGACTTCAGTCGCGGTCCCATCTTTGCAAACGTTGTTCTGGCCGATGAAATCAATCGTTCTCCACCTCGAACGCAGTCCGCTTTGCTTGAAGCAATGAGCGAGAACTGTGTTTCGATCGATGGCAGAACTCATGAGCTGCCTCACCCTTTCATCGTGGTGGCGACGCAAAATCCATTTGAGTTCGAGGGAACTTACGCACTGCCGGAAAGCCAGCTCGATCGCTTCTTATTCCGGGCCTCGATTGGTTACCCCGAGCGTTCTATCGAGCAACAGGTTTTTGATTCACACCGGGATGGGGAGCCGGTGGACCAGCTCAAGCCTGTAGTGAGTACTGAAGATATTGCCTCGGCACAGGCGGTCGTTCGGAGCGTTCGTGTCGAAGAGTCGGTTCTGGGATACTTGCTTGATATCGTTGACGCGACTCGCCAGCATGAAGCCCTAAGAGTTGGTATCAGTACTCGGGGAGCACTTAGTTTTTATCGAGGTTGCCAGGCGGTCGCCGTGGTTGAGGGGCGAGACTTTGTGACTCCTGACGATGTGAAGGGGTTGGCTGTCGCGGCGTTCGCCCATCGTGTCTTGCCCGAGGGCTTATTCCGAGGCGACTCGCGTGAGAATGTCGAAACGATCATCAGCGATTTAGTTCAACAAATACCGGTTCCAATTTAGTCGGCCATGTGATGCATGACGCCTTTTTACTAACTCATTCTCAAGCGGAGCATGACCTTGCTTTCGTCATGCGGAGCGTGAAGCACTTCATCGGATTGGTTTTCCATTGAAGAATCGCCAGACTCAATCGAAGCCAACTCGCCTCGGATGGCATCTGATGATCTTGGGCTTGCTCGCGATGGTGGGTGGTGCAGTCCAGGGATTCAATCTTCTGCTTGTTCTCTCTTCGACGCTCCTAGCGGCCATGATCGTGCATTGGAGGTGGTCGGGACGGTCGATCGAAACGGTTGGCGTAGAGCGTCGTTTGCCCACGGAAGTATTTGCGGGCAAGCCATTCCGCGTGCGATACCAAACCAGCAATAGCAACTGGTTAATGCCGGCATGGCTGCTTCAGATTAGTGATGTCGTGACTTCGATCCACGGCAAGGGACAGTCTGTCGAGGCGCGATGCGGTTTGGGGACATTGCCAGCCAAGGTAACGGTGGCCGCCAGCGTTGATGTGACGATTCGTCGACGGGGCCAGTATCGTTTTGGACCTTTGACCGTATCGACGACCTTTCCGTTCTCGTTGATTCACGCAAAGAAAGTGGATAGTTCAACGGCCGTGTTAGATGTCTATCCGAATTTGATTTCGTTGCCGTCGGGGTGGAAACAACGACTTCTGTCGCATCAGGGAGGAACGGCAACAGCTGTCAACCGCAGTGCGCCAAGTGAAGGTGAATTCTTTGCGATGCGTGAGTATCAGTACGGTGATAACCCGAGATTAATCCACTGGCGAACCAGTGCGCGAGTGGGAAGCCCTATCATCCGGCAGTTCGAGCAGCTTGAGCGATACGACCTGTGCTTGGTGCTTGATGCATTTCAGCACGGTGAATCGCAAAACTGGGAAGGAAGTTCTTTGACGGATCCGACTGAGTATGCAATCAGCTACCTGACAACGATGCTTACAGATTTGATTCAAATCCCAGGAAATCGTATCGTCCTGGCGATCGCTGGATCGGAGGTGCAGATCATGCAAACCGGTAGCGACACACAGTCGTTCAGACGCATGATGGGAGCTTTGGCTCAGACTCGCGCGACCACAAAACCGACCGTCAGCCAGGCCATCGATGACATTGCCAAGCATTCACGGGATATCAGCGACGTTGTCGTGGTCAGCTGCCGGGCTGAGTCGGAAGCTTTCGCTGACGATGATGCTGGGCTGAAGGACTTGGTTTCGCCTTGGGCACGCCGAGGTCGATTCCAGTGGATTGAGGCTCGTTTGGGGGCCTCGGTGGTGAATTCATGACCAGTGCCAGCCGTCAACTTGATGAATTCGAAGATGGCGTGAACCTTCGCTTGCGTTTGTATTTCGCAATTCTGACTGCATTGGGAACGATCGTGCTCTCGGTTGGAATCGGTCGCCCTGTACTTGGGGTGCTCGGCGTCTTCTTTTCCTTCATTGGATTCGTGTTCGTTGATTGGCTCATGGTCTTCGTGATGCCAACCATGGTGGCTTATGCGTTGATGATCGTGGCGTCTGGCTATTGTGTTCTGCGATTCATTGAGGCCGATAACGATTGGCTCAACCAACTAACGACCGTTGCCACGATGCTTGTGGCCATCCAGTCGATCATGATGCTGCAGTCCAAGCGGAAGCGATTGTTCGAGCACCTTTCTATTTTTGCGATGCTCGAGCTTTTGATCGCTGCGATATTCAATGATGCGTTGTTGTATGGACTTATGTTCTTGCCAATGGCTGTGCTCTGCGCCTGGGGGCTGTCATTGATGGCAACTGCCAGTATCTGCCATGCACTTGATCCGGGGCGTCTGCTTCGAAGGCGTTTGGCCGCCGAAAACTCTCTTCAGCAAGGTGATCAGCCGAGTGCCGTGCCGATGATTGAAGTTCACTCTGAGTCTTCCTACGCATCCGTATTGAATAGTGGGCATCGGCTTCCGCGTGTGACCATGTCGATGGTCGCTCCGGCGATTCTGCTGGTGAGCATGATTCTTTTCTACGTCCTTCCGCGGACAACGGCCTCGCGTCGCGGAAGTGGTATCGCGACGCCCATGGTTGGCCTGAGCGACACTGTGTCTCTAGGTGATATTGGCCGTTTGACAAAGAACCCGGCTATCGCTGCCGAGCTTCGTATAGGCAGTCGAGCTGGGGAACTAAAATATCCCCTCGTCAGTTCGCTCTACCTGAGAGCGAGTGTCCTTGATCGATACAAGGTTGAGTCGAATGGCAAGGCAACCTTCTCGGCGAGTTCTCGGAACTATGAAGACTTGTTTCGAAATGAGAGTTTGCCCACGCTTGGAATGTTGCCATATCTGAACGAGTCTGAACGCGAACCCATCACCGTGAGTGTGGATTGCCGTCCCAGTGCGACTGATCAGCTCCCCGCAATCGCACCATACTTTTCACAACGGTTCTCCGGGAACGTCTTTCATCAAACGGCGCGTTGGACGCTTCGACGAAGAACTCTAGGGACGAACAACCGATCTGTCAGTTACAGCTTTGGCACGATGGCATTTGCAAGAGGTGCTCAAGAGCGATGGATCGGAATCGAAAATGCCGAGGCAAGAGTCGTTGAAGATCCAGATGATGTCGAAAGAACAACACAACAAAAACGTGCTGCGGCGGAACGCGAGATCGGTTACGACCAGTATCGCTTGGACCTAACTCGAATGCCCGACAGCGACCTGTCAACGATTCGTCGTTTGGCGGCCGAACTGGATCCAAGAGATGCGGCAAGTCGTAGAGGAATCGGATCATCGACTAGCCCCGGAAAGGCTAATCAGATGACCGCTTTGGATTTCGCGTCGGCTGTTGTGGACCATTTTGATGATCCGCAGCGGTACACGTACTCCCTGAGGTTGGATGGCGCCGCCGAAGACATTGATCCCATCGAGAAGTTTGTCCGGCTTGATCGAAGCGGCCATTGTCAGCATTTTGCTGCAGCAATGACGATGATGATGCGTAGCCGAGATGTTCCCGCAAGGATTGTCGTGGGCTATCTCTGTAGTGAGTTTAGTGGTGTTCGAAAGGCTTACATCGTTCGCCAAGCTCACGCGCACGCTTGGGTTGAAATCATGGTCACTCGTCGCGATCTTGAAAATTATCGTGCTCGAGTGCGTGCACCTGGTTTTAAGACCGTTCCCGACGATCCCGCCATTGATCGTTTTTGGGTTCGGTTTGATCCGACGCCACCGGCGGCGACTACGCCCTATGCAAATGATTTTGGTGGAGGTGTTGCAGATGCTGCCGAGGGAGTCTGGGATCGTTACGTCGTTGACATGGATGGGAAGAAGCAAACGGATCTGCTTCGCAGCAATGTTGCCACAGGGGCTTTGCACAAATCGTATTTAGGGGCTTTGGGACGCTTCAAAGAAGGTATCCTAAACTTTCGCGCGTCTGACTTTGGCGGGCCAGGACTGAGAGTGAAAAACCGATCGGCGGGTTTGATTTTGTTTGTCATCATGTGCCTTGGATTGCCTATCGCGATATTCACGGCAATTCGGATCTACCGACGAGCCAAGAGCAGGCTTAACTCGAGCGGTGATCGGCAGGCGACGATGCCCACAATCGATTTTTACAAGCGAGTCGTCCAATCGCTTCAGGAGTTGGGGATTCACCGGGCGCCGAGTGAGACTCCATTGGAGTTAGTTGCCGAGGCCAGTACAAAGCTGCAGCACCCTTTGGTTGAATCACTTGAGCAGCCCCTTGGAAAGCTAACCAAGGCGTTTTATCGTCAGAGGTTTGGCGGCGATTTAGAGATTGATAAAATGGAAGAAAACACCGAGAATCGCAGGCAGATAGAAGAGTCTCTCAAAGAGTTGGAAGAAAGACTAACCTTGATTCGGCAAACCCATGATAGTGACGATTGATGGGCCGGCGGGGTCTGGCAAGAGTAGCGTTTCCCGAGAAGTGGCTAGGCGGCTTGGTTTTGATTTTCTTGATACCGGTGCCATGTACCGTGCCGTCACCTGGGCCGCCTTGGATGGCGGCATCGACTTATTTCGCAGCGACTCGATAGCTAAGCTAGCCAAGTCCATCACCCTGCGATTCGATCAAGACCGTGTCTACGTTAATAACGTTGATGTAACCCATCAGATCCGCACCCCAGAGGTCACCAGTGCCATCCATCACGTTGCAGACTGCGTGGCGGCTCGAGCATATCTCTCGGAAATGCAGCGTTCTCTTACCAGCGATGCTGATTTTGTTACCGACGGGCGGGATCAGGGGACCGAAGTGTTCCCGCAGGCTCAATGCAAGATCTACTTGACTGCGTCGCCAGAGGAGAGGGCTCGTAGACGCCAAAAACAACTCGAGGAAAAGGGTGTGTCCGAAACGCTTGAATCGATTCTCAAAGGACAGGAGAAACGAGATCGGGAGGATCGGCAGAGGCCGGTTGGATCGCTTCGCCCAGCAGAAGACGCGTTCATTCTTTACAGCGATAGCATGACACCTGAAGAGGTCGTTGACCGAATTGTTGAAGTTGCCGCCGAAGTCATCGGCAAGGTTTCAACCAAGGAATCAGGAACCTCTTGAGTACTGGTTAGGATCATAGACCCCAACCAGCCTTCTTCTCCGCCACAAAAGCTTCGTATCGATTTTCCTCAATCGCGAGTCGTGCTTGCGCCATAAGGCGTTGGTAATAGACCAGATTGTGGTGGGTCAAAAGAATCGGTCCCAGCATCTCTTTGGCAACAAAAAGATGTCTCAGGTATCCGCGACTGTGTCGGGAAGCAAGGCTCGGACAATTTTCGTCGAGCGGGCGTGTGTCTTCTCTATGAATTGCATTTCGAATCTTGATGGGGCCCTCGTCTGTGAATGCCAAGCCGTTGCGACCATTTCGACTGGGCATCACGCAATCAAACAAATCGATGCCTCGAGCGACGCTCTCAAGTAAATCTATCGGGCGTCCCACGCCCATTAGGTACCTTG